>CAJXGZ010000037.1 GCA_913053795.1 uncultured Rhodospirillales bacterium
CAGATCGCCGGATAAAGACGATCCCTTAGGCCGCATCGGCCTTTTTTCCCGTCCCCGTCGCAGTCAGGTAATGGCGCAGCTCCATGAATACACCTGCCGCCAGCATACTGAATGCGATCAGCGCCACATGCTCCGACAAGTACCCGCCGCCGGTCAAGTCCAGGAACGCGGCTGATGAGAGAAAGAAGAGCAGCCCGACAAAAAAGCTCCCGCCGCTGCCGGAATAAAGACGTTCTTCCCAATTAGACGACAGACGGGCGACAAGCGGGCGGAACAGCGCCAAGCCATATCGCCACGTCGGCAACCACATAATGGCGGCCAAATCCGGATAGATACTGTCGCTGGTCATCCCGCCCAAGGCGAACCCGTAAATATTGGCGAGAATAAATATACTTACGAAGAATTTTACGCCGGGGTGGGAAATGGTCGGCGACAGGGACTCTTTACCAGTCAGAATCGGTGCTCGTGGGTCGCGGCGCCAGAACAACCAGAAAAGAGTGAGAACGATAACCAATACGCCGGCGGTGTAGGCTTTTAGTGAAATTCCCTTGCCCACTTTCTTCTGAGGTTTGGAATTTTCAGCAACCGCCTTTTCTTTCACTCCCTTAAGTTTGAGAATCCGTGCCCAACTTTCCTCGTCAATAGGGTTGGTTCTCGTCAAGAACAAATAATCCAATCGCCATAAAGAGGCTGGATCGTCCAAGCCCTTTAACAGCGGGAAATCGCCGTCAAGCAAATGAATGGTTCCGACGTTAGTGGAAAACCGCGAGGTCGCATTGTCTCTGAAAACTGGCGTTCCCAACTTCAATCTGGTGTCGTTGAAGGATACGGCGGACTGGCCGATAAGCATGCTCACCAAGTCGCGAACTTCCCCAACATCCATGTGCATCGTTACCTTCAGTCCCATAAATTGGTCCATTCCGTAAGGGAATTTGACCATTTTCAATGAAAAAACTATTCGCTTCAAACTCGAACCTATAGCGTCGGCGCTCTCCATCAGACGAGATTTATCAATCATCAGCGTTTGCGAAGCCGCCGTAAGGGGTAACAGAACATCCGCAGTACCCTTATCACCAACCAACGTCGCCTTTAGTACCGCGTCCTTATTGGGAATGAATGCAGCTGAAAATTTGATGTCGACATATACATTTGCAACCTCCGATAAAGGGCGATTGATCTCCGCAAGCCATTGAATCGGCTCTTGGTTGCCGCCTTTCAAGCGCGTGACGGCGTTCAAGGTTTCTCCTTCCGACGCCCAGCGGCTTAGATTTTTGTAATTATCCGGTAACTCTACATCAGAAAACGCCAAGCCCGTCTCTCGCTCCCAGTAGGTCGGGGTTTCAAATGCCTCCTTCGGGCTAAGAAGACGAGGTTGAACAATGGAAAGATTATCGACTTTCACATCGGCCGCCTTGGAACGAAAAAGAAATTGAACGGAAATACAGTCGATTTTTTTACCTTTTAGACTAGAAAGCGAAACCCGCCGTCCGGGAAACTGAACGAACGCCGCAACCGGCTCGCCATCGACGAACGGCACCACCCGGACACGGTATATGTCCGCGGCATCCCCCAAGGCGACATTAAAGTACGCGCGCTCAGGTAACGTGATATTCACCGGCCAATATATCGACCAGAACGGCCATTCCTGTTCGTCAGGGAAGTTTTTGATCTTTTTAGGGTCGGTGCTGGGATGACCGGGCCGACCCTCAGGAAACTCCGCCGGATTGGAAACGACATACGGCAATCCTCGAAGTCGCCGGGACACAACCGGCTTCTCCCCCGCCGCGCAAGCCTCGGCCCCTTCCCGGGCGATGGTGCGGGGGTCGAACAACCATTGTTTTGCGGAAAGTGCTTTCCTCTCCTTCATGAGACGTTCCCTGTTATACCGCTTATTTTTGGCTTTCCAGTACCGTTTAAATATCTTGACTTTCCAGCGCGGCATGTTTCGTTCAAATTTTCGGCGCAGCTTGTCCCTTTTGGCTTTCCGGCGCAGCTCGGCCTTTTCGGCTTTCCGGCGCAGTTCGGCCTTTCTTTCACGAGCGCCGACAGTGAACGAATAGCCGCCCATTCTCTGGTAGGCCAGGGGAACCGCCCATTCCACATTTTGCGGAAAGAGCGCCGAAGGGAACTCGACTCCGCCCATTGCGGACATGATATCAGTGCCGCGTTGTAGGTAATTCGGGATTTCCACGTCGTCAAAGCGCACTAGCCTTACGTCACGGATGCGCACGCCCGCCCATTTATTTTCATTCTTGGTGTCCACCACGAACCGTGTCGCCACCAACCGAGGAGCCGAAGCGCCTTTAACTTTATTACCTAGGAATTGATTATAGGTTTCGATTGGAACGAGCAGCCGAGTAACGTCGCCCTGCCTGTAAGTGATTACAGGACTTTTGTCCGTACGAAAAATTCCTTCCATTCCCTTGTCAGGAACCAAGCCCATATTTTCCTTGCGGAAGATCACTTCTTTAATCGGAAAGTCCTTACCTTTAACCGGGTTATATCCCTGGTCCATGAATATCTGCATCTCCTCAAATTTCGGCGTCGCTTGTGGCCACGGCATTCCGGTAACCCATTTCGACATATCTAAACGAAGGATCCATTCACCATTCCGTTCGTACCACGATATTTTAAATTTTTCCCATGGCACGTTGCGCCCGTTCACGCGAATGAGGACAAGGCCCAGATCGACCTTCTTGGTCATTACAAAATCAATGGCGCGAAGCGGTCTAATATCGAAATCAAAGCGGCGCTGCAAAATTACACGCCCCGTATCAGGAACCGTCGTATACCGCCAGATATCGTCGTGAGGCATACCCAATTCCCGCCCAATCAAGTAGAAATAGTTTTTCTCCTCCCACGAGACCTTGCTCATGTCGATTCTTTTGGCGACCTGCCCCAGCGCCGGCAGGTTGGAAGCTTCTCCGGGCCGAACCATGACTTCCGGGTTCGGTGACAAGCGGCGGCGAACGGTTACCTTGCGACCGGAGGAAACAACAAAATCCATTTCCATCTGCAGGTCTACCGGATTGGTCTCGAACAGATTTTTAATCTCGACGACTACACCATTGAACATGTCTGTCGCCAGCGGCTTGGCCGTCTTGGTCGGGACATATTCGATGTTTATCGCCGTCGGGCGAATGTCCTTATCGGCATCCTCGTTAATCGCCAGACTTCCCTTGTCGTTCTTCATCAATGAAGCGCGGGCGGCAGCTTTTTCTTCCGACGTAGGCGCGGGACCGGGCGGGCGAATATAACGATCGCCGTCTTGTGTCCATCCTCGCACATACCTGTTCAGCCGCTCAGCCTCAGACACCTTCTTTTTCAGTGGGAGTGTCCAGGTATGGGCCCGGCGAGTAGCTTTCGCGATGCTTGCTTCGACCGTGACGCGATAGTCGCCCGCCGGCAAAGGCGTCTTGGCATCGACAGTGGCAATTTTGGCCGCCCCGCCCTCTACTTTGGGCGGGAACACAACGGTGATATTTTCTTGCGCCTTTTGGGCAAAGGACGGAAAATTCAGAACGAGGACTGAGAGGATTATACCGGCGAGCGCAACCAAACCGGGCGTACGTTTCAGCCAAAGGTTGTTGCATCCGAAATTTATTGTTGTTTTTCGCTTCATTCGGCATGCCCTCTTTTCCGACCGGGCGTTTCGACGGTCGGGGCTCTTTTCAGAATACTAAATCCATCCCGCGAAAAAACAGGGATATAGGCCCGTCTCGTGGCCGCGACAGCCGCCTGAAACTTCGCCGCCATGGTGGCGTCACGGCACTGTCCATAAAGCCATCTACATCCCTTATCAACTAGATACCATGGGCGTTTTAAATCTAAAACAACAAACTCGGCTCTCGTTTCCCCCGGCTCGGAACGCGCCTTTTTGCCGGTTAACAGGAAGATGGCCAACCCCTTCGCGCTAAAGGCGCGCCCATCGGGGACGTTCGCGTCTCTTAGGACGCCGTCGGGGAAAATATAGTAGTACTTCCGGTGCGCCAATCTGGCTGTGTTGAGCGTGTTCTGCGCCGAAACGGCAATGGAGGGATCGGTGGGAATATAGGTGTCGATGGCTTCCGAAATCCACATGTCGCGGTCCCTTACGCGATAGGCGTCGCGACCGTAGCTCCACACTTTTTCCGTCCAAAACAAGCGGGACACCGGCGAAGGGGCGTAGGCAACGTGCCCGACGGCTAACACAAGAACCACTATCGGTATCATACGCCACATCGCGCCGTCGCGCCATGCGGCCATGCGGCGCATTGTCAGCGCGAAAGCAAAAATCAACGGCGCGATCAACCCCGCCGTGTAGTGATGCTTCAGTCCAAAGTATCCCGGATTGTCCGACAACAGGGAAATCACCACTATGGGCGCGGCAACCAGCAGCGGCCAAGGTGCCCCCAAACTAAGAAAAGCCAGTCCCCCCAACAAACCCACGACGTAGAAGATTTTGCCTGGAATAACCACATGCTGCCAGACAAGCCCAGGATTGCTCAGCAGAGTCAGTATCATTTCGCCCAGACTGCCGCCTAGCCAGGAATACGCCGTGTTGTCGATGACGCCGCCGCCGGTCACCGTGAAGTAGGGGATCAGAAACCACGCGACCGCTAGGAAGTAAAGCGCCCCCCCCGCCACAAGCAAAACTCCCGCAGCGACCCGGCGCTTTGCCAGCACAAGATACAAACCGCATGCGACGGTCTGTAAGGCGAAGGGCTCCTTGACAAGGGCCAACAATCCGGCGGCGGCGATCGCCCAGGCCATGCGATCGCGTTCGGCGGCGAGAAAAAAGACGACCAGCAACGGAATCGCCAGATGATCAAGATGAAAGTCGAAGAGCGCGTTGTACCAAACCGGAAAATACAGCGCAAAAGCCAAACCCGGTAGCCATCCCCACCCTCTTAGCACGCCAAATAGCGCGCCGCCGAGCGCCGCCGCCTGCAGGGCCAGGAGCAGCGGCGCCGCCATGATCTCGGGCGCCGCTCCGTAAACCAGAGCATAGGGGTACATCAGGGGCTGAGCATGGCCCCAGAACAGCCGCCATCCTTCACCGGCGGAAATTCTGTCCATATTATTCATCATGAAGCCCAGATCGGCATGCGCGGAATGTAGCGACAGGAACTTCAGGATTGCCATAGCGGCAAGGATAACCGCCAGGGCCAGGGCGGATGTGGCGGCGGCCCGGAATGGCACGGGCGTTACTCCCCAAACGCTAAGAGGGTGTGGCGGAATATTATTTCCCATCAACTCCCCTCTGCATCGCTCACTCCAAGGCCTTTTCTTTTCTTTCGAAAATGTAGCTTTCCAACTGAAGATAATCCAAATCCGAATTCCGGATGGTATGGAACGCGTCGGCAATACTGCACACCACAGGCTCACCGTGCAGATTCAGCGATGTATTCAGAACCGCACCAATTCCCGTCAACTCCTTGAACCGGGAGAGCAGGTGATGATACCGCGGGTTCATTTCCTTCTTGACCAGTTGTGGCCGGATGGTCTTGTCATAAGGATGAAGCGCCGCGGGGATTTTATCCTGTCCCAACGGAGTCGAATCGAAACTGTGCATCATGTAATAGGCGTTGAGATTCTTCGGATTGACAATGTATTCATCCGCGTCTTCATCAAGGATGGAGCCGGCGAACGGCATCCAGAAGTCCCGCGACTTAATCCGGTCGTTAATATTTTTGACCACGCCGGGGATGCTTGGATTGGCAAGCAGCGAGCGATTGCCCAGCGCACGTTGGCCGAATTCCATCCGCCCGGCGAAGCGCGCCACGACCTTTCCGTCGGCCAACAACTTAGCAACTTCCGCTTCCGGGTCTTCGGGTGTGTGGATGAAGAAGTCTTCTTCCAGGTTATTGGCGGTGATATAGGCCGCGACATCGTCATCGGTCACATAGACGCCGAGATACAGATCCTTCAACGGTTTGGTATCCGGCGTCTTGCCCTGCGCCTTGCAATGATCGACGTATCCCAGATACGCCGCGCCGATGGCCGTGGATTCATCGGCCGCGGACGGCATCACGTGTAGACTGTCAACGCAATCGAGTTCTGACAGCGCCTTGTTCGCCTTCACGTTCATGAAAATCCCGCCGGCGCAGCAGATATCGCGAATCCCCGTTTCCTTGACCACGTTTGTAGCCCATGCGCAAAGGAATTCCTCGATGAAGGCCTGGGCGGCGTAAGCGATCCAGTCAAACCGCATGCGCCGTATCTTCGGCGCCAAATAGGGGATGTAGTGCTTGGCGTCGATTTTCGACTTGAACCGGATCCCGTCCAGGGAAAACAGACCGCGGAAAATTTCCAGGCAATCGTACACCCCTTGCTGGTTCGGATTGGTGTAGGGCGCCAACCCCATCACCTTGAATTCATGCTCGTTGAATTTCATCCCCATCAACAGGGTGACGATCCCGTAAAACCCCGCCAGGCTGTTGTCGTTATGGACTTTGGCCAGCACGTTGAACTCGCCGTTTTCATAGACCGTGACACTGGCGCAGTATTCGTCTCCGGCGCCGTCGTTGGTCAGCACCAGAACGCGGTCGTCCTGCTTGTCCAAGGCGTAGACAACAGACGCCGCGTGGTTCATGAAGTGTGGGTAGCTGATGATCTTCTCAGTCGGGATTCCCAGGTGCGACGCGATCATTCCAGCCTGCTTTACCGACCATTTTCGGTTTATCCACTTCTTGTATATCTTGTACAGGACCTTGTAGGCGATGTTGAGAAGCGGCAACCGGTAAGTGAATTGGATCAGCCTGTCGTAGAAGGACTTTGTGCCCCCCGACGAGATCTGAAAGCCATAGTGAACCCCGTTTTGAAAGCTGAGCACGACACCCGCTATTTCTTCTTTCCGCACGTTGAATTCCTTGAGGAGAAATTCAATGGATTCTCGAGGGTAGCTAACGCAATTCTTCCGTCGATTGAACCGGTCTTCCGTCATGACGCCCAGAATTTCGCCGTCACATAAAAGAGCTGCGGTCGAGTGTGGAATCGTAACTCCTAGAAAATATACCTTCGCCATAATCATCCCAAATAATTGTAAGTTATGTCCAGAATCTTCTGCAAATTGGCTTGACTGTCTTGTCGGCTGCGGTCTACGCGACATCCATGCCCAAGAGAACACTTGGCAACATGGTCAAATCAATTTGCAGAAGATTCTGGACATAACTTTGTTATCGACAGGTCGAGAGAATTTTACTCGTTAATCACTATCCAGTTCAACACGCGCCTTAAAATGGGAAAATACCAAGCAACCGAAGAGCAGCCCCTCGGTCGCAATAGTTGCCCACGCAGCCCCCAATATGCCATGGTTGGGGATCAACCAAAAATTCAGGCCAATGTTGAAAACTGCTGAGCTAATGGCCGCGAAAGCATAGAGCCATTCTCTATTGAGGACAATCAAGGCATTAGTCAAGATTGAATTTGGCAGGACAAAAAACAGGCTGGCGAATAGCCAAGGGAGAATTTCTGCCGCCTGCCCATAGGCGGCGCCGTAGGTTAGATCCATCACTGGGCCGCCCAGGAGCCAGACGGCGCCGAAGACCGCTAGGGCTAGGCATCCCATCATCCCCAACTGTAGGACCAATTGCCGTTCGAAAGCATCTTTTTCCCGCCAGATCAGGCGCAACTGGCGGAAGAAGATCATCGACAGGGGAGTCAATACGAATATCACGCCTTCCAGAAGTCGGTAAGCGGCCGAGTAATTGCCGGTAAGGCCAGATTGCCCAAGAAGAGTCTCCAGCATTACAATATCGATCCGAAAATACAGGACCGTCGCCGCATCAATTGCGAGAAAGGCCAGGCTAGTCCGCAGCAATTCCTTGGATAGACCAAATCGGGGACGGCGGATAAAGCGCCTGGCGACCGGCAGGAAAAAGGCCGCCAGTTGGCCGGCTAGCCAGGCCAGAAGCACGGCCTCCACACTCTCCCAAACGAGCCACCCGGCGACCACTGCGACGACGGTGATGGTTCTGACTGTGATCCGCCACCAGGCGTCAGCGACGAAAGCGCCCTGCCCCCGTAGATAAGCGGAGATAAATTCGAACAGAACCTTGCCGCCGGTAACCGTGACGGCCAACCCCACCGCCAGGCGTTGGTCGCCGAAGGCCGACAGGGCGACGGCCAAACCAAACAGCGTCGCCACGGCCAAATGGCCGAGACTAACGGGAACCAGAGTGGACTCGACGGCGGTCGGGTCCAATGAAGCGGCCGCTTTCTCCCGCATTATGAACATCCGGTAGCCGCCGTCCTGGACAACCCCGTAAATGGCGGCAAGGCTAAGGAGAAAATTGTAGGCGCCAAACGTCTCCGGGCCCATCAACCGTCCAAGCAACATCGACAGCAGCAGCGAAACGACGCCTACGTAGCCGGCGGCGATCCATTGGCTGGAAAGATTGCGTATGAGGCTCACGACGACAAAAGCTTTCCGTCGGCGGTGTTGCGGAGGACCTCCAACGTTCTGCACGCAGTGTCGTCCCAAGAATAGCGGGCGGATTGCCGTCTTGCAGCCTTAGCAATACTCGTGCGTTCATCAAGGCTAAGGCTGGAGGCCCAGGCCAGAGCCTCGGTCCATGCATCGACATCCTGGGCCGGCGCGTGATGGGCTTGGCCGCCGGCTACCTCGATCAGGGCGTCCGCGTCACTGAGTAGAGTGACGGCGCCGCAGGCCATGGCCTCAATGGCCGGTATTCCAAAACCCTCATAAACCGTAGGATAAGCGAAAGCCGTAGCGCCGGAATACAAACCGGGCAGATCCTCGGAAACCACGTAACCAGGAAAGACGAGCCGGCAGCCGGGGCACAGGCTCTCAAGATAGGTTCGACGCCCCTCGCGGCCCCAGCCGCCGAGTCCCGCCAAAACCAGGGGGGTCGTTGATTGCACGGACTGGGGAAGGCGCGAATAGGCCTGGATCAGGATCGCAAGATTTTTGCGCGGCTCCAGGGTGCAAACGGACAAGAAATACCGGCCAGGCTGGAGGCCGTATTTTTCACTTACAGCCGCAATCTTGTCAGGCGCCGCAGGTTGTAAATTAGACGACACGCCATTGGGAATAACGTTGATTCGCTCCGCGGCGCAGCCGAACACCTCGATGATTTCGCGTTTGGTGAATTCGGACACGGTGATGATAGTCCGCGCCCGTTCAATCCCGCGGGGCAAGTTGTCCAGCCATTTCAGGCGATTTTTGGGATGAAACTGGGGAAACCTGATGTGAGACAGGTCGTGCACCGTAATAACCGCGGGATCGACCCACCCGGGCGATACGAAGCAGGGTTCCCAGAACACGTCGAACTGACGCTCCGCCATGCCCTTTTCAAAGCGGTGGCGCTTGAATGCATGCCATGCCTGGCGGGCGCCTGGAACCTGCTTGAGCGCCGTCCGCCAACGGTTTTCTCGCGGCGACGGGGAACCAACAGAACAGTCGATCAGGTGCCTGATATCATCGATGCAGCCCCATCGGTGACCGAGAAAAAGGTCCAGGGAAAGGTCCGGGGCCAAATTCGGAAGACGGCTGATGATTTCCCGAAGATAAATGCCGATACCCGCATGAGGTTGAAGAAGGACACTAGCGTCCACCGCCAACCGTACCGACATCAACCGATCTCCTGCCGCCAATAGTGAGGCGCGAATTATGGTTTATCAGCCGATTATCAACAAGGGCTTTATCGACGGATTACATTGTCAGCGGCAGGGTGTCGGCTCAAGACTTACCCAGGCGACCGCGTGGAGAGGAATGCGGCTCAGGCGGTAGGTGTCGTCTCCCAGGCTTTCCGGCGCGGACATCGGAAGCGGGGCTTGCAACGGCTCGGGGCCACGGTCCGGGATCAGGCGAGCGACCGGCTTGAAGCACTGATTGGCGGAATGATTGCGCAGCCTGATCGTAACCCGGGCCCAATCCGGCGTTCGGCGATCTTCAAAGAACCCGATCAGAATCTGCGCCGCCCGCGCCCCCGGTCCGGCAGGCGCCGCAAGCGCGACGATACGGGGATCGTCGGAAGAAACGGTGAGGCGGTTCTCTTCGAGGGCGGCGTAAGCCCGGTACAGCCACCATGCGGCGCGGCGGTCCAAGCCGTCCCCGCCCACAATGCCATCCAACGGAAAACAGTTGAATAGCCGTTCCGATCCCTCCCGGCCTTCCCGCCAACAAGCTTTGGCCGCGCTGGCAATGCCGGCCTGCTCCATGGCCGCCAGATAGGCGAGCAATTCTCCCGGGCTGAACTGATCATTATCGTCCGCGTATTCCCCGATCTGGAGTTCCTGAACGCTGATTTTCTCATAGGCGCCGGATTTAAATACGGCTTGGCGCGCATAATCAACATTGAAGGGGAGTTTGGGTATGAGCCATCGTGTAAGCTCATGCCAAGACAAGATGTCAATCTTGAGGCCATGGTCCAGAGAATAGTCCAAGAACTGTTTTAGTCGGACGCGGCTGAAACTGGCGAGACTGGGGCCTACAATCTTAACCTTGTCGCCCAGTTCACTGTGCAACACATTGTATGCCCGTCGAAAGGTTTCCAAGTATTGAGCGACAGATCCTCCCCAGAAATGACTGAGGTCGGGCTCATTCCAAATATCCCACAATATGGGGCGGCGCCCTACCTTGCGGGCGAGATTGCGAACGTATTCTTCCCACCGTCCGTAATTATCGAATGGCCAGCCGTTTTTCCCACCGTATTCAAAGCCGTCGCTTACCACTAATTGAAACCGGGCGTTCATGGAAGCTACGCGGTCGTATAATGCGGGAGAGAACCTCCCCATGCGGAATAATTTCGGCTTCAGCGGGCGAACCAGATCATCGGGCGGTTCGTGTTCCTTTATTCCGTGAAGGAAGCCGCCGAGAGACGGGCGTTGAAGAGACTGCGAGAAATCGACGTCCACAACCGCTTCGAGGTATTCTTCCCCGACAGCCGGTGATACCGTAAGCACAATAAGGGAGATGGCCAAGATGGAGGCGATGGCGTATTCCCGCATATTCAATACCCATCCGAGCAATTTAATCCATTCCGATCATTGTGTGGTGAATGCTATTAAGCCAGAATAGTCGCGGGTTCTAAATCCCATGCCGTTTCATGCCAACGCATATGAGGAAGCATAAGCTTGTTCCGATGAGCCACGTCAAGAAATTCTGGGCCGAAGTCGCTCTCCATGGAGGGGCGGTCGGGCTGGTCCTCCTGTATCTGGGAGGATACGATACTTGGCTGTATCTTCGCGGTGTTTTCGGGCGCGAGGCCGATATGGTTCCCTTCCTCGCGTTCGGGCTCCTTGCGGGCCTGCTGCTTGTCGGTTTCTTCTGGGCGAAACGTCGAGGGGTGAGGCGCAACTTCGCCCCAATCATTATCGGCGTCGTTCTTGGTATGGCGTTCCTGGCGCTTCCCGATGGCGCTTTTCCGGGAAAGCGAATCCATATTTCCCAATACATGATATTGGCTTTTCTGGCGGGCGCCGCATTTAGGCTCAGGCTGGACGGCGCGGCGCTGTTCGTTGCGACAGCACTTTACGTCGCCGTTCTCGGGATTCATGACGAAATGCTTCAAGGCTTGCATCCTTCCCGCTATTTTGCCGTCCGAGACGTCGTCGTTAACGCCCTCAGCGGACTGGCCGGGACGTTCGTCGCCTACGGGTTTTTGGCGTCACCTGCCGATAAGAGAGAAGGGAGGGCGCACTTCGCTACGCTGCTCCGTTCTCGGTTCTGGCCGATAATGAATTTGACCATGATTGGATTATCCTGTGTGGCCCTTGTTTTAGCAATGCAGCAGTTTAAGGGTATTCCCGTTCCTTCGTGGGTGGCTTTGCCGCTAATCGTGGCGACGGGCTCATGGTTGCTTCTAGGCCTCGACAGGGATATCGCGCCGAAATTTCGTGCAAGTGGTCGTCTTATCGTAACCGGCTGTGCTTTGATCGCCGTTTACCCCATGGTCTCCAATGTTTTTCAAATTGAGTTCAATTAGCCTCGTTGCCATTCTGACTGGTTGGGTCATCCTGACTTGGCAAAATACTTGGCGAAAGCCGCCGATAGGGGTGATTGTTCTCACGGTTGAGAGTCTGAGAGCGGACGGCTTGCGCCCGGACGTCATGCCCAACGTCCTGAAGGCGGCAGCTTCCGGCGTGGTCTTTCCACAACACCGCACCGTATCCGCTTGGACGGGGGGGAATATGGTTTCTCTCCTGACCGGCTTGCTGCCTGAACGTCACGGAGTGCGGGCGAACAGTCGCTCCTACGATGCCGATCAAGAGCCGCCGCTGAAGATCCTAAGATCTCGCGGCTGGAAAGTTAACGGATTACAAGCCTTCATGAAGGTAGGCATCTACGACGGCTTGGGATTGGAGATTCTTGACGGCGTTTCCTTGAAGGATAAGCTGATCGAAATGGCGAGGGAAACCAGGACGCCGACTTTTCTCTGGTATCACTACCTTGAAACACACTTGCCCTATCGCCAGGAACGGCGGGGAAA
>CAJXGZ010000038.1 GCA_913053795.1 uncultured Rhodospirillales bacterium
GCCTGGACGACTTTCATGACTGGCAAAGGCCCGGGCAAGCACGGGATCATCGACTTCCTTCGCTATGACCCGAAAACGAATCGGCTGTTCTTCAATGACAACAAGAAGATCAGCACCAAGGCCAAGACGATCTGGCAGATTCTCAGCGACAAGAACTACCGCGTCGGCTCCATCAATGTGCCGATGACCTTTCCACCGGAACCGGTCAACGGTTTCATGATCAGCGGATTCGACACGCCGCCTGGCGAACCCTTCACCTATCCCAGAGAGCTTGAGCAGGAAATCCTCGCGAAACACCCCGACTACACTCACGAGAAGCGATGGGAGCGCCACACGCTCGGCGGCGACGAGTTGTTCGCCGGTTACAACCGTCACCTTTGGGCGGCGCGCCATTGGCCGCGCCAACAAAATATTCCCGCCGCTTTGCGAAGGCTTGCGGCGATGGGCGCCGAGGCCATCCCGCCCGCCATATGGGATCGCCTGGGCGCCCTTATGTCCCTGCGCCAGCCGGGCGAGAAGGCGCACAAACTGGCGGCTGTGCTGCGGCTGAATAGCGCCGACGAAGCCTACCACGCGCTCACCGGACACGGCGTGGATACGCATGGGGTGGTTATGGGCGCCAATGAGCCGCCTGGGCCTTTTTCGCCTGGGCCTTCTCCGCCCGAGGCGTTGCAAAGTCCGCTGGAGCGCATGCAATACATGGACGCCGCCGCCTATCTGCCCGACGACATTTTGACCAAGGTGGACAGAGCCAGCATGTCGGTGGGGCTGGAGGCCCGGGTTCCCCTATTGGACCGCCACGTGGTCTCGTTCGCCTGGAGCCTTCCGGTAGAGCTCAGAATCAGCGGTGGGCGCACGAAGGCTCTTTTGCGCCGGGCGCTGTACCGTCATTTGCCGTCCTCCCTGTTCGAAGGAAGGGCGAAGTCGGGTTTCGCCGTTCCCCTGGATGGGTGGCTGCGCGGACCCTTGCGCGAATGGGCTGACTCTTTGTTGTCTCCCGAAATGTTGCGAAAAAACGGTTACTTTGATCCGACGCTGGTGGGACGCTGGTGGGACGAATGCCTTTCAGGACGGCGCAACCGACATCATGTCCTGTGGAATGTTTTGATGTTCCAGTCGTGGTTTCAAGCGCACGCGTCGTCGAAAGAGGCTCCCAGAAGCTCTCCGTAGACCGTCAAGGTCTTTTTAATCACCATTTCCTCGTGGAAGTGACTTTCAACAAGGAGGCGGCTGTTGCGGCCCATTTCCTTTCGCAGTTCGGGGTCCTTGATGAGTTTCTCCAGGGCGTTCGCCAGCGCTTTTGCGTCCTGCGAGGGGACCAGGAAGCCGTTCGCTCCGTCATGAACGATCTCCCGGCACCCGGGGACGTCGGTGGCGACGATGGGCCGTGAACAGGCCGCCGCTTCGAGAAGTGATTTGGGAAGGCCTTCGCGATAGGAAGGAAGCGCCGCGATATGGGCCTGCCGCCAAATGTCTTGCACGTCGTCGCGGTAGCCCCACCACTGAATCAGGCCTTCGTCGTGCCATTCGCAGAGTTGTTTCCCTGGGATGGATGATGGGTTGTCCGGGTCCGGCATGCCGATGAGAAGGACACGGATTTTTATCCCGCGTTTTTTGAGCATCCTCGTGGCGGACACCAATTCTCCCACCCCCTTGTTCCACAGCATTCGCGAGACCATGGCCACGGTGGGAAACCCCTCGGGGTCGGGAAAAGAATGAAATTGCGTCAGGGAAACGCCCGAACCCCGGATTAACGTCATGTCCTCAGGCCTTCCCAGCCTCGCCTTTTGAAGGGTTTCGGCGTCGTCGGGGTTTTGAACGATGATGTGGCTTTTGCCGTGAGAAAAAAACAAACGCCCAGTAAATCTCACAATTGGCTCCAGGAAAGATTGTTTCCAATGCCCTCTGGTGAAGGCGAAGCCCAGTCCGGTCATGGCGTTGACCACCACGGGAACATTGGCGAAAGTCGCGGCGATGGCGCCGTAAAGGCTGGGCTTGAGGGCCACATGATGCGCCAGGTCGGGTTTTTCCATGCGGTAGATTCTGACAAGATTGACGATCGATTTGATCTCCGAGATGATGGACAGCCGGCTTCTGGGAAGCAGGAAGGAAATCAATTTAAAGCCTTCCTTTTTGATCAAGTCTCCATAGTCCTTGGTCCGGGTGACGACGATGATCTCGCAGCCGGCGTCGCGCGCGGCGCGCGCCAAACCAAGACGGTGCGAGACGAAATACCAGTCTTCGGTCACCAGATAGAGGATGCGAAATTTCTTATTCGGAGCGGCCATGAAATTTAGGATTCATAAAAGTGTTTAAGACGAAGAGTATTTTAGGCGATGAATTCACCGCAATGGACTTCTTTTTTCATGGCGAGTTATGACGGCTGATTCAAACGTCCGGGCGCTCGTCAACGGGCTGCACGCCAAAAGCGGCGGCGGCGTAACCTATTTGCGCCATATCCTGCCGGTCCTTCAATCCGATCCTGAACTCCAGGTCCATCTTGTCTTGCACGAGGATCAGCGTTCTCTGTTTGAAGATTTCGGCGAGAACGTTCGCGTTCATTACGCCACGTTCAAAAACGGCTTTTACCGGCGCCTGCTTTGGGAGCAGATGGTTCTTCCTTTTTTGGCGCGGCGGCTGGGCGTTCAGGTGACGTTTTCTCCCGCCAATTTCGGGCCGTTGCTGGCGCCCGGGCCGGTGATCCTGCTGCGCAACGCGCTGGCCGTGTCCGAGGTGGAGACGCGCCCCGGCAAGCGCCTCTATTGGCTGTTCTTGACCGTGATGACCCGGCTTTCGCTGGCGTTCTGCCGGCGGGCCATCGCGGTGTCGTCTTACGCCGGCCAAGCGCTGGCCCAAGGAGCCGCGCCGAAAGTCCAAAAACGCATCCATGTCATTCATCACGGCGTTGATCCCATGTTTTCTCCGCCGCCGTCCGGCCAGGCGCGCGAGGATTTTCTTTTGTGCGTGGGCGACATTTATATCCAGAAAAACCTGCACACCCTCATTGAAGCGATGAAAAGCGTGAAGGAGGCCTTCCCGGATGTCCGCCTCAAGGTGGCCGGACGTCCTGTTGATGAAGACTACGGCAAAAGGGTGCGGGGCCTGGTTGAGAATGGCGGTCTTGAAAAGCATGTTGACTTGCTCGGCCAAGTCTCCACGGACGGGCTCGTTGATCTCTATCGCCGTTGCGCCTTGTTCGTTCAGCCCTCCACCGTTGAGACATTCGGCAATCCTCTGGTGGAGGCCATGGCCTCGGGCGCCCCCATCGTCAGCGCCAACACAACCGCCATGCCGGAAGTGCTGGGCGACGCAGCCCTGTTCTTCGATCCCAGTGATCCCGGCGCCATTGCCGAAAGCATCGTTACTGTCCTCAAGGACGATAATTTGCGGCGCCAACTTTCTGAAAAGAGCGTCATGCGGTCTCATGACTTTTCCTGGGAAAAGACGGGCCGCATGACGGCGCAAGTCATCAAGGACAGCGTTTAGAGCCCGTCCGGGAAGCTAGGGAATAATAATGTTGCGGTGGTTGATAATGTCTTGGGCGCTCCACACCGCGACTTCCCTGCCGCGGAATTTTTGAACGAATTCCGGGGCGATTCCCCCGGGTAATCCGCGGTGGGTGGCGATGAGCTTGGCGTTGGGGTGATCCTTGGACCATTGCAGCGCACTGTGCTGCCAGGTTATGGCCAGAGGCTTTTTCAGACGGCCGAGGAAGTGATACTGGCCGTGGTACTTGTGCACGTTGGCCACAAGAACCCCCTGATCTTGAAGCTTGGCCACATGGCGGGCCAGGGGACGCAAATCGAAGTTCTCAAACAGATAAGGCCTGAGCGTTGCGTGAACGACAATCAAAAGCAGGATGCAAGCGCCGGCCCAAGCGCGGGACATGGCGCGCGTGTGGGTGCGTGTTCGGGGGCGGCGGTCCGATTCCTCTTCCTTGCTTGAAAAGACGGCGGCGAACAGAAGGGCCAAGGCCGGAATGCTGGGAATCAGGTAATGGGGTTGTTTGCCGCTGACGAAGGAAAGAACGGCCACGGAAACCACGAACCAGATCAGGCAGAAACGGCCGCCAGGCTGGGATAACAGGCCGGCGCTGGTCAAGCTCCTCCAAAAGGAAGGAAGAAAAATCCAGGGGATCATGGCCAGCGGCGCCAAGGAAAAATAAAACCACCACGCCCGTTCGTGAGCGAAGGATTGGCTCATCCGCCCCGCCGTTTGGCCCCACAGGATGGCTTCGGCGTATTCCTTTCCGCCGGCCTGGGCGGCGGGCGCCGCCCAGGCCAAACCGATGGCGGCGGCCAGGGCCAAGGCGCCAGCCAGACCGGCGAACCACTTGATCCAAAAAACGCGGTCCGGCTTTTCGCGGTCCGACCACAGCGGCGCCAGCGCGGCCACGGGCAAGACGTAGACCAGGATCACCGGCCCCTTGGCCAGAACGCCCAAGCCTAAGGATAGTCCGGCCAGGATCCAGCCCCGCCAGCCGCCTTCGCCGTGGACGAGGGTGACGCCCCACAATGCGGCCAGGGTGAAAAAACTAATCATCATGTCAAACATGGTGAAGGTGGCGTAAGCGCCCCAGAAAAGTCCGCCCAACAGCATCAGGGGCGCCAGCTCGCGGGCCTCGGTCCGTTCGGGCCACAGCTTGCGCGCCAGGGCGCCGATAAGGGCCAAGCTGGCCAATGCGAACAGGGGAGAAACCACGCGCGCCCACCAATCGGCGACGCCGAACACGGCCCAGCCCAGGTTGATCAGCCAGAACAGAAGCGGCGGTTTGTGGCTATAAGGTTCGCCGTTGAGGCGGGGCACCAGATAATCCCCGCTGAGCCACATCTCCCACGCCACCGAGACGTAGCGGGTCTCGTCCATGGGCAGCAGAGGCCTGGTGGCCAGCGCCGTCAACAGCAGCGCCAGCCATCCGATGATCCAAAGGGCCGGAGGCCAGATGTTTCGCGAAAGAATCAAGTCTCGAATCACTTTATTCAATGATTAACGCCGACTTGATATATACGCTACGCAGTCCATACAGGAAATTAAGATGAGCTTGCTTCATCGCTTCAAGACCGCGCGGAGTTTGTCATTTTCCGCCGCCGCCTCCAAGGCCCTGCGTCTGGGGCGGCGGACGCTCGCCGGCGTCTGGGGGCAAGCGCTCTATGGCCGGCGCTGCACATACGTGGAGCTTGGCGCGGCGGCGCGGCAAGGACGCGCGCCGGAAATTCCGGCCGGGATTCTCAAGCCCATTAGAGATTCCCTCGCCGCCGCCGCCGGCAACGCTTTGGCGCATCGCTTCGATTTGCTGGGGTCCGGCTTGACGCGGGTGGCGCATGGGATGCAATGCGCCGGGTTCGAGGGCGCGCGTTATGACGCCGTAACGAAGGCGCCGGATGTTTCGCCCGGCAATCGCGCCCGTTCGCGAAACATCAGGGCGTTGATCGGTCCCGGCTATCATCCCATCGACTGGCAGATCGACTTCAAGTCCGGCTACCGCTGGCCGGAGAGCCAATGGTTCAAGGCCGTGCGCTTCGGCCATCTGCCCGGCGTCGACATCAAGGTTCCCTGGGAATTGGCGCGTCTGCAACACCTGCCTCAATTGGCCTTGGCCTATATTCTGGCTCTATCGGAAGAGGCCGGTTTCCAGCCGCCAAAGGCTTACCAAGACGAATTTTGCAACCAAGCCCTCGATTTCCTGGCCGCCAATCCCCCCGGTTTCGGCGTTAACTGGGCGAGCGCCATGGACGTGGCTATTCGCGCCGCCAACCTGGTGTTGGCCATGGATATGTTCGCCAAACACGGCGCCGAATTCGATGACGCCTTCAAGCAAGAGTTCGCCGCCGGAATCCTGGCTCATGGACGCCATGTTTTCGCCAACCTGGAATGGGGCGCCCATGTCCGCGCCAATCATTTTTTGGCGGACATCGCCGGATTGCTGTTCGTCGCCGCCCACCTTGAGCCGGCGCCCGAGACCGAAAACTGGCTCATGTTCGCGACGGGCCAGTTGATTGGCGAGGTGGAGCGGCAATTCACGCCCGACGGCGCCAACTTCGAGGCCTCCACCTGCTATCACCGCTTGTCGGCGGAGATGGCCGCCTATGGCGCGGCCCTGATCCTCGGTCTTGACGGGAGCGAGCGATTTCCGCCCTGGTTTTTCCCGCGGCTGGAGCGCATGGCCCAGTTCATGGTCGACGCCACAAAGCCCAACCGCCGGGTGGTTCAGATCGGCGATACGGATAGCGGCCGCTTCTTCAAGTTGTGTCCCCTTCGCGGAGAATCGGAGGATGTGCTTGACTGCCGCGCCACCGTCGCCGCCATTAACGGCCTGTTTTCAAGGAAAGACCTGGCCGCCTTTTCCGGCCCGTCCGCCGAGGTGGAGTCGGTCATGACGGCGGGGCTGTCGGGCTGGACAAAGGTTGAAAGCTGTGCTCCCGCCGCCGCCGGCGCCGTCACGGGCGCCGTTCCCTCCACCATCCCCAAGGGACGTGAAGTGGTCATTGAGCTTCCCGGCGTTCTTAAAGACCTGAAGGCGGCCGCCTATCCGGACTTCGGACTCTTTATCTGGCGCTCCCGGCGCTTTTTCCTGTCCGTGCGCTCTGGACCCGTCGGCCAGGAAGGAAACGGCGGCCACGCCCATAACGATCCATTGGCGGTGGAGCTTAACATCGATGGCGAGGACTGGCTGGCCGATCCCGGAAGCTACGTCTATACGCCGTCGCCGGGTAAGCGCAACGCCTACAGATCCGTGTTGGCTCACACGGGTCCGCGCTTAGGCGTCCGCGAACCGGCGCGGCTGGACCTCGGCATGTTCCGCCTGGAAGACGCCGCCAAGGCCCAATGCCTGCGCTTCGATGAGGCCGGATTCGTCGGCGTCCATTACGGTTTCGGCGCGCCCGTCTACAGGACCGTAACGCTTGAGAAGGACCACTTGATCATCGCCGATTCCATCGGCGATGCGGAGCGTTTCGTGGTCGGCGGCGCGCCGGCGCTAAGAGAGCTGTTTCCCTGCTCGCATCCCTTCTCTCCCGGTTACGGCGAAATATCCTCTTCGTCGTAATTCTCCCCCTCTTCCTCCTCCTCCTCCAGATCTTTCAGGAACTCCGTCACGGCGCGTTGCGCGCCGCCGATGTCGTCGGCCAGGATGCCGTGGCGGTCCGAGTCGACCATCACCAGCAGATTATCCTTGCTGCCCGCCTTTTCATGGATGATGTCGGCGCCTTCCGCCTCGACCACAGGGTCTTCGTTGCTTTGCAGAATGAGCAAGGGACAGGTTACGGCGGGCAGTCTGTTTTCGGTCTCCTCCACCATCTGGCGGAGTTCATAGAGGGCGCGCACGGGCATGTTCTTGTAATTGATTTCCGGGTGTTCGCTGTCGTTTTCGCTGAACGGCATGACGCCTTCGAAAGACGGCAGCCATTGGGTCAATTTGTTGATGCCGTGGATCAGCGGAACGAAAATCATGCGGCGGTCCTTGAAGCGCATGGAAACGTTGGCGGCGGCGACGCCGGCGAGGCCTTTCGGTTCCTCGGAAGCCAGACGCAAGGCCAAGGCGCCGCCGGTGGAGAAACCGACAATGGCGACCTTCTCGGCGAAAGCCGTCATGATGCTAAATCCCCTGCGCACGGAGTCCAGCCATTCACTCCATTGGCGTTCGCGAAGGTCCCAGGGCGAGGTTCCATGTCCCGCCAGCCGCACCCCGATCACCGGATGGCCCGCCATCACCAGCTTTTCGGCGAAGGGCCTGAGTTCCGCCGGCGAGGCCAGAAAACCGTGGACCATGACGACGCCGGCGCCGGTGATCTCCTTGGGCAGCAAGAGAAAGGGCTCGCCGCTTTCCGTCGCGGTCTCCATATCGTTGATCTCGCTGTAATCCGGTTCACGATAAAGCTCCAAGTTCCATGCGAAAGCGCGTAATTCATCGTCAAACAGGTCCGAAGCGATGACGTCGTCCTGCACGCTTGCGGCGTTATCAAGGGCGGCGGTGATGGTCGCCCGCGCTTCGGCCAAGGGCGCGATTTCGTTGGCGTAGACCAGAATGGGGTTTTCGATGCGGATTTCGTTGAATTCGTGCTCTTGGCGCAGCTTGGTCATGAAGCGGTACGACCTGGGCGTACGGCCGATCAGTCCGGCATTCTTCGAGGTCCTCAAAAAACGCTTCAGCCCCGGGCTCTCCCCTTCCAAAACCCCCCTGTACCTCTCGGGATTGAGCAGGCTTTCGTGTAGGTAAAGGGAGGAGGCGTTTTGCAGGCTTTTGAGGGCCAGATAGAGGGCTTTGTGGAATTCGTCCTTGCCGATGTTCATCCGGCCCCTGCCGATCAACTCCACCACCATGCGCGCCGCCACGTGGCTGAAGTTCATGGTCACCCGCGAATACATGGAGCGCATGTATTCGTCGCGGATGCGAAGGGTTTCATTGCACATGGAGCGGGTCAGCATCTTTTCGTCCCAGCGCGTCGCCCGGTCTCTGAGGGAAAACAGGTCCTCAAGGGAGTCGATATGCTTGAAGATGGCGTTCAGGAGACGCCGCTCCCACCAGCGCCAGAGCATGTGGGCTTTGATGGGCTCGCCGAAGCGGATGTCCATGTCGGTGTCCTTGAGCAGGATATTGCCCTCCACCAGGAGCTCCTCGGATAATCTGTCGGACATGTCCTTGAAAAGCATCTCCATGCTCTTGTTCAGGATATTGTCGGCCACCCGAAGGGGGTAGAAGGTGATGTTGGCGGGAACGATGAGGGTCGGTTCGCGGGCGCGCGCCAGCAGGGTCTCGACGCTGTCAAGGCCGAGCGCGTTCCGCCAACGCTCCAGCCTACTCATGTCTCCCATCTTGTGGACGGAGAGGATGCGCTGTTTGAAGGTGTCCAGAGTTTGCGCGATCACCGCGGCGCCCCGGTGATGCTTGCGGCGCTCCTTGGAGGTGGGGGAGTAAACGTTGTAGTCGCCGCTTGCGTCCAGGACCCGGCGGTCCTTGATCATGCCGCCTTCCGGAAACACCACCACCTTGCGTCCGCGGAGCAACTCGGCGGCTAGGAACGGCATCAGTTGCGGCAAATCGTTGGGTAGCGCGCCCACCCCTTTCAGAAAATTGGCGAAGGACTCGTTGCCCTCGAACAGATGGTGGTCGGCGACGATGCGGCTGTGGGCGCCCGTTTGGCGAAAGATCAGATAGGGCGGGACAATGGTTTCAAAGCGGGCGAAGTGATTAAAGAGAAAAATCTGGCCCTTCGATAGGAGTCCGGGAGAGGAATGAACCTTGATGTTGATGCCCAGGTGTTTCTCAAGCCATGAGAACCCCTTCACGCACCAGTTAAAGACGTCTTCGTTGATTTGAAATCTTTCGATGTCCTTCATGGTCCGCATTCTATCCACATAAATCTAAATAAAATATGGTGAGTGTGCGAATTGATCGCCCCCCTTTATGTAGGATGTTTCTTGACATGAAGCGAATATGTATGGTCCAACAATATATACAATATGGTGTGGCATATACTTTATATTGTAGGATTATCTATCTCTGCTTAATAAATGTCGGGGGTGATGATGGAGTTGAAGGTCTGGACTCCGACCTTCTCGGGGTTTGTGTTGGGCGCGGGTTTTGTTTTGGGGATGGCGGCGTTCGCCGATTCAGCCCTGGCGTTTCAATTAAGCTCGAAAGACGGACGGTTTGAAGCGCCCGGCGGCCCGATTCCCACGGTTTCCATATCGTCTAGCGGAATCTCCTATATGGAGCCCGCCTTCGATGGGGGAAAAACTAAATTTCAGCAGGCTCAAAACAGCAGCCGGAGCCCGGTGGCCCCGGTGGCCCCGGTGGCGAAGGCGCCTCCCCTTCGTTTGCAGCCCCGGGGATACTCTTTGACGGCGCCTTCTCCGCCTCCCTTAAGTGCGGTTGTTCCGACTCCCGTGGAGACTTCTCCCGTGGCGACTCCGCCCGCCGCCGCCAAGGCGACGCCGCCGTCTTATTCTTCACGCGCCGGGGCGCCCTCCCCCGGCGCATCCTCTATTGTCGGCGTCCGCCTGGGAAAGCATCCCGGCATGACGCGGGTAGTGTTCGATCTCAGCGCCAAGGCGGATTACGCTTATGTGGTCAGCAAAACGGGAACGGCGGTGGCCGTCAGTTTTACAGGCGTTGGCTGGCGGGCCGGCGCGGCGTCCCAGCGGGGGAAGGGGGTGGTTTCCGATTATTCCTTCACCAAGGACCAATCCGGCGAAGGTCTTTTCACCTTGAACGCCAATGTTCCGGTCAAGATCAAGCGGGTGTTCGGCCTATTGCCCTCGGGCGGGCGGGGATACCGGGTCGTCCTTGATTTGACCAGCGACCGGGGCTATGCGTCCGCCGGAGAAATGACCATGGCGACGAATTGGCGCCAGGGGTTTTGGCCCAGGTAGGCATTACTTGCTTTTTTCTTTTTTCAAGAAATCGGACAGGCGTTTATTCAGGTTCATGGTCTTGTAGGCGGCGACTCGGTAAGCCCAGCCTTCGGCGCGGGCGTTCAGTTTGCCGGCTTTTTCAGCCTGATCCGAGCCGTCTTTCGCGGCGGCGGCCATCTTGATCCAGTATTCGCCGTTAAGCTTGAGGACGTCGAGGGCCACCCGCAGGCCGTCGAAGGTGGTGATTTTGACGTTCACCGTAGAGTCCTTGGAAAAGGTCATGGCGCTCGCCTTCGCCACATCGTCCAGCTTCAAGCCGTCCAGGGCCGAGGCCAGCGCATCGGCGGCGAATTCGCTTTTCAGTTTGGCTTTCGGCGGAAGGTTCTTGATCACGTAGTGCGCGTCCGTTGCGGACGCCTTTGACACGGTGAGGGTTTCGCCGTCGGGGTGGCGGATGACGATTTTCCGAACCTGTTTGGGATTGATGTCGATGATTTCCGTTTCCAGCCAATCCGCAGCTTGCAGGCTGACGGTGATGGCTGACCTGGACAGCCACGTCTGATCGCTATCGGGCTTTCGGATGTAAACGCCGCTCCCGCCTTCAAGGCTGCGCATGCGCTTTCCAATAATCAGCGAGGATAGGACCTTGCCGTTCTTGTCCTTGAGGGCGACTTTCTTGGATTTGGCGCCCTCCTCGGCGGGGTCGCCGAGTTCAAGCCGGCCGTGGTTTTTCTTGAGCCGCGTCTTTGGGTCGGTTTGCTCCAGTTGCGTCAACTCGAGGAGAAACTTGCGCACCGCGCCGGTTCGCACCGGGTAACCGCTTCTTTGCTCTTCGCCCCACCGGTCCGGGTAACGCACGATGGACAGCTTCTCTCCGGCGCGTTCGATGGAAATTGCGCTTACCTCGTTGATGGCGTCAATAAGCCCGGGAAAGGCTTTTATTCCGGCCCCGGGGGGCGCTTGATATTCGTTGCGGCCGCTTGTGACGGCGACGGCGGCGGCGACGGCGACGACGGTGGCCACGCTGAGGCCGATGAAAGTTCCCGTTTTCATGCGCCGCCTCCTCCTGCCGCCGCCGCGCGGCTCCGGCGGGAGCGTCTGAAGCCCATCAAGACCAGCGCGGCGACGCCGAGAAGAAGGGGGAGCGCCGCAATGTTGAGGAACTTCACCCATGTATCCAGGCGGTCGATGTCTTCGCGCAGGGCGTGCTGGACGTCTCTCAACTCCTTGCGGATGGACACCAACTCCATGCGGCGGTTGTCCATGGCCTCTCTGTCCTCGGCGGAAAGAACAGCCTCGCCGGACTTGCCGACCTTTTCCTGCAGCTGGTTCATTTTCGCCTGCACGTCCTTGAGCTTGTCCAGGAGAAGCTTCTCCTTGGCGCGGTACTTGCGCTCGGCCTCAATGCGGATGCTCTCAACGTAATGGAAGGGACGCTCGGTGCGGCGGCGCCCGCGAAGGCCGATAAGGGCGTCGCTGCCTGAGAGGTTGTCCAGCGCGTTGACCACGAAATCGGCGTTGTTGGCGTAGGGCAAGTACACCTGCTGACCGAGGAAGCTGCTGGCTTGAACCCAGAATCTGTCGTGCAGCATGTCGGCGTCGGAGACCACGATGACGTTGATGGGCGCGGCTGATTGAGACAGGTGGTTGTCGCCGGCGTCTTCGGTTTTCCGAGGTTTTTTTCCGCTTGGATCGCCGGTTTTTTTCTTTTTGGGCGGGCCGTCGGGGAAGATGCTCTTGGCTTTACCCTTTAAGCGCACCGCCAGGGTCAGGGGCTTGCCTTGGGGCTGGAAGTCGCGGAACAGCGCGATCACGTCGGGCGTGAGACGAACGTCCATGGCGTTGATTTTCATGGACCGGACGCCGGTAGCGACGATGGGCGTCATTTCCGTCGCCGCGCCTTCCGCCTTCTCCAGAATTC
>CAJXGZ010000039.1 GCA_913053795.1 uncultured Rhodospirillales bacterium
TGTGAATTTTTCTCTTTAATTCACAATTCAAGACCTGACCCCCAAGCTTTGTTTCAAGACCTGACCCCCAAGCTTCCTTGCAAGCCGTCAACGCTGGGCAGCGAAGAGAACAACCACGAGACGCCGCCGGCAATCCCCAACAAGACAAAACCGAGCGTCCCCATGAGAAGGCGTTTTTTCAATTTCCAAACCCGTCAATCGCCGGACATCAAAGGATGCCGCGCATCATAGGAAATATCGCCAAGTTTGACAGGAGAGAGTGGCGATTCGACATGGTTTTTTTTCATCAGAATTCAATGATTATCATTGATGAAAAATGCGCATATCATTGATTGGCCTTTAATTTCCGCCTAAGAGTTGCTACTTAGTTGCTAAGGGGCTTCTTACCATCTTGGAGACGGCACATGGCGCAGGCGGTTGCAACAAGAGATTCAACAGAGTTGAATATCATTCCCGGCGAGAACCTTGAAGACTTCGTCACCTTCGTTATCAAGGACCAAATGTTCGGCATCCCGGTGCTTAAGGTC
Organism: uncultured Rhodospirillales bacterium; assembly: GCA_913053795.1. Lineage (GTDB taxonomy): Bacteria > Pseudomonadota > Alphaproteobacteria > Rhodospirillales > 2-02-FULL-58-16 > CAJXGZ01. The sequence goes on from CAJXGZ010000039.1 coordinate 528, forward strand.
CAGGATATTCTGACCCCCCACAGCATCGCCTCCATTCCCTTGGCGCCCCCGGAAGTCAAGGGGTCCATCAATCTTCGCGGAAGGATCGTCACGGTGATCGACGTGCGCATTCGCCTGGGCCTTGAAAAACTCCCCGAGGGGAAAGCGGGCATGGGCGTCACCGTCGAGCAGGACAACGAGCTTTACACCCTTCTGGTGGACAAGGTCGGCGACGTCATCGGCATGCGCGGCCCCCTGGGCAACTGCTTCCCCATTGACGACTGGAAGGGCAAGAACATCACCATCATCGCCGGCGGCTGCGGCCTGGCCCCGGTGTGGCCCATTCTTCAGACGGTGCTGGCCAACAAAAAGGATTTCGGCGAACTGACTCTGTTTAACGGCGGCAGGACGTCGGGCGACATTCTGTACAGGGACGAGATCGAGTCCCTGAGCTCGGAGATGAAAGTCCAACTTTCCGTCGACGCCGAGGAGCCCGGCTGGGAGGACTACGTCGGCTTTGTTCCCTCCAACGTGCTGGACAAGAAGCCCTCGCCCAAGAACGCCATCGCCATCACCTGCGGCCCGCCCATCATGATCAAGTTCGTCATCCAGAACCTTGCCGAGATGGGCTTTAGCGACGATCAAATTTTCACCACCGTGGAAAACAAGATGAAGTGCGGCATCGGCAAGTGCGGCCGCTGCAACATCGGCAAGGACTATGTTTGCATAAAAGGCCCCGTTTATTGCTGGGCCGACCTGAAAAAGTTACCGTTGGATTATTAATCGCCCGCCAAGGGAGCGGGGGGAACGATGAGAGGGGGATGACCAGATGCAAGTAACGGGCATGCTTTATGGCGCCAAGCTGCTGAAGAAAGTGAACTTCCCGGCGGCCACGGTCCTCGGACCGGAAGCCAGCGACAATGAAATCAAGGACCTGATCGAGAAGTGCGGTTCGGTCTTCGTCAAACCCATTTTCAAGGGCGGCGTCGGCAAAAAAGGAAAGTCGGGCCTGATCGGCCGCGCTTTGGACATCAAGAGCGCCTTGGCGGAAAAGGAGCGTCTGTACTTCGCCGAGCACAAAGTGGGCGCCATGTCCTACAAGGCCCAGGGCGTAACCTTCGAGGGCGCGGTCGCCGCCGATTACGAGGTCTATTTCTCCATTACAGACTCCACCAAGTACCGTGCGCCCACCGTCACCCTGACCCATCACGGCGGCGTCGACATCGAGGAGTTGGAGCCCGAAAAGGTCGCCGAGGCGCCCTTTGACGCCCTCACCGGCCTCAAGGCCTTCGTCATCGCCAACGCCCTGTCGGATTTGGGCGCGCCCAAGGAAATCGTCTCGCCGCTGGTGCAGAACCTGCCCAAGCTGTGGGACCTGTTCCACCTTCACGGCATGACGACGCTGGAGTTGAACCCGATCCGCATGACCGTGTCCTCTCCCGGGCGCCTTTTGCCCGTGGCCTGCGACTTCAAGTGCGGGTTCGACCGCGACGACCACAGGGTGGACCGCCTCGGCCTGCCCGAGGACCTGTTCATGGCGGACGACACCGACTTCGAGCAGGAGATCAACCAGCTTCGCACCTACCAGGGACAAAGCGACGTCTATGTCATCAACGACAAGGGCACCATCCTCTCGCCCACCTTCGGCGGCGGCGCCAACTCGCTGGTCACCGAGGGTCTGGGCGACGACGCCATCATCTCGTCCGACTTCGGCGGCAACCCGCCTTACGAGAAGATGCACGAGGTCATGAAAATCTGCCTCAGGCACTGGCTGCCCCAGACCAACGTCTTGTTCGTCATCGGCGGCAAGTCCAACAACACGGACATCTTCGAGACCTTCCGCGCCATGTCCGACGCCTTGCGCGAGTACTTCAACGAGAACGGGCCGTCGCCCATCTTCGTGGTGATCGGGCGCGGCGGCGTCAACCTGGTGCGCGGCATGGGGGTCTTCAAAGACGTCCTTGAGGCCCTTGGACTGCCGTATCGCATCTTCGGCCACGATTCCGCAATGAGCGACGTCGTCCGCTACGCCCAAACCGTCGATAAATGGATGAAGGACGGCGGGCGCGCTCAAATCGCGGCCAAACTAGGCATAGAGGAAGGGTGACGCGTGATGAAAAAAAACGGCATTGAAAACTTTAAGTACTACGTCGGCGTCAACTCCTTGAAGGACATCGCCTCCAAGGACGACAAGATCTGCGTTCTCAATATCCTGGGCGGCGAATCCAGGACGGTGACGCCCATCAGCCACTCCTACTCGGGCGGCAACGTGTTTTTCGGCACCTCGCCGGGCCGCCAAGGACAGGTCCTTGAAACCAATATCGGCGACATCCCCGTCTACAACAACGTCCGCGAGGGCCTGAAGGACGGGCATACGTTCAATGTGGGCGTCGTCTACCTTCCGCCGGCGGGCGTGCGCGACGGCGTCGCCGAGTTGATCCGGGTCAACGATGACCTGGAGAAGATCATCATCATCACCGAGAAGGTGTCGGCCCACGACGCCCGCGAAATCCGCGCGCTGGGCCAACAGGGCAAAGTCGATATTTTCGGCGCCAACTGCCTCGGCATCGCCGACGCCTGGCTGCAGGTCCGCTACGGCGGGGCGCTGGGCGGCGACCGTCCGGCGGAGACCCTGCACAAGGGATCGGTGGCGATCTACTCCAACTCGGGCAACTTCACCACCACCATCGCCAACTACCTGAAGACCTACGGTTGGGGGACCACTACCTCGATCTCCAGCGGCAAGGACGTCTATATTCACTTCGCCGCCCCGGAATTCGCCCACGCTCTGGCCAACGATGCGCGCTCCAAGGCCGCCGTCATGTACATAGAGCCGGGCGGTTACTACGAACAGAACCTGAAGCTGACCAAACCGGTGGTGGCCTGCGTCGTCGGCCGCTGGAAAGCCAACCTGACCCGCGCCGTCGGACACGCCGGCGCCATTGGCGGCGCCGGCGACGGCGCCGAGGCCAAGGAAGAATGGTTCATGAATCACTTCGGCGTGGATGACGTCTTCACCCCGGAAAATCCGGTTTGCTCCGCCAAGGGCGCGCTGGTCGTCAACATCGCCCATATCCCGACGGCCTTGACCGCGGTCATGAAGCTCAACAAGGCCGAACCCGATTTCCCGCCGGAAGGCGACCTCAGCCTCAAGCCCTGGTTCGGAAACAACCAGGGGCTGGACCTGCCGGACGAATTCGATCTTCCCATCGTCGACGCCATTTCGCCCTATAAGGAACAGATCGCCAGTTTGGGCAAGCAGGTGGGCGCCGTCTTCCCCCGCCAGCCCATGAAGGACTGCTCGGGAAGCTCCATCATGGACGCCAAGACCCAGATCACCCGGGTCAACGGCGTCTCCATCCTGGACGCCGCCATGGAGCCGTTGGAATCCAACCTGTGCCTGAACCTGGTCCGTGAACTCAACGACGGCAACGACAACGCCCTGTTCAACCTGGCCGTGGCCTCGGGCGTCAACCTCAACGGCGGCGCGGCGCTGGCCGCCGCCGACGCGGCGCGCGAGGCCGGCAATTCGCCCAACACCGTTATCGCCGCGGCGTGCTCTATCTATGGGCCAAACCAGGTGGACGGCGCCCGCAATGCCGCCGAAACCCTGATCGAACTGTTCGCGCACTCAGGAATTCCCGCCGGCGATGACGAAAGCGCCGACGTTTCAAGCGCCAAGCCCAGCAAAGAGCAGTTGGCGACCCTGGTCGCGGGCTCTCCCGACGCCAAGGCCGAAGCCATGCTGGCGGCCCTCAAGGCGCGCGGCGGCAAGTCCCTGTTCGTCAAGTACATCCGCTCGCTCGACGGCCACCCCACCGCCGACGCCGTGTTGGCGGCGCTGACCACCACCATCGCCTGGGAGTCGCTGATGTGCAAGCGCATCTCCAAGCTGACCGTGCGCAATCTGCCCTGGCACGTCCGCCTGTTCTCCCTTCATATGGGCGCCTCGGCGCCGCCCGCCAACCACACGAATGACAGCTATTGCGGCGTTCCCATGAAGGAAGTCTTGCAATCCCTGACGGCGACCGAGCTCGCCTACCTGTCCCTGACCGGCAAAAAGCCGACCAAGGAAGAGTTGTTCCCCTTCCAGGTGATGCTGGGCCTGATCATTTCCAACGGCGTCGGCACCATCTCGGCCCAAGGGGCCAAGGGCGCGGTCGCCGCCGACGGTCCGGAGACGCCTGAGCGGGTGCACATCAACAAATGCATGATCGGCTACCTGACCCACACCGGCTTCGCCCATGGCGGCAACGGTTTCGAGGGCATTCAGTTCCTCATCGAGCGCTTCAGCGGCAAGAACATGACCGACGCCGGAAACGCCAAGCACGGCTTGGACCTCAAGGCCATGGCCGAGGAATACGCCGTCAAGTTCGGCGAGGACAAGAAAGCCAGCAAGGCGGTGGGCGAGCCCATCCGCAACATCCCCGGCGTCAACCACCCGGTGTTCAAGGGCCTGGTGGTCAACAAGGACCCGCGCGAGGTCTTCATCGCCGATTTGCTGAAAAAGCGCGGCGACTACAATGTCTTCCATGAATTCTACAGCGCCCTGGTCCAGGCCCTTTTCGACACCGGGGTCACCAAGAACGTCTTCTGCGTCAACATTGACGCGATCATCGCCACCATCCTGCTGAAGCTTCTGTGGCCGCGTTTCCAATCCGGAGATTTCTCGGAGAAAGCCATGGAATCATCCGCCTTCACCGCCTTTCTGTTCGGGAGGATGGCCGGGTGCGCCGCCGAGATCGACGACCACACCAACCGCGGGCGCAACATGGACACCCGCACGCCTGCTTCCAAATGCAATTTCGTATCTTAAAAAGAGGGAGTGCGATACGATGCCGGATATCATTTACACAAAAGTTGACGAAGCGCCTCAACTGGCGAGCGGCTCTTTTCTACCCATCATCCAGGCCTTCGCCACGGCGGCCGGCGTAACCGTCGACACCAAGAACATTTCGCTGGTTGGAAGAATTCTAGCGAACTTCCCCGAGAACCTGACGGACGATCAAAAGCAATCCGATGACTTGGCGGAGTTGGGCCAACTGGTCAAAACGCCGGAAGCCAACGTCATTAAACTGCCCAACATCAGCGCCTCGATCCCCCAGCTCAGCGCCGCAATCGAGGAACTGCAAGGGAAGGGCTTTGACATTCCGTCTTATCCCGAAGATCCGCAAAATGACGCCGGGCGGGACATCAAGGCCAGATACGGCAAGGTTCTCGGCAGCGCCGTCAACCCGGTCCTGAGGGAAGGAAACTCAGACCGCAGGGCGCCGCTAGCGGTTAAGGAATACGCCAAGAAAAACCCCCATCCCATGGGCGCCTGGAGCGCCGATTCAAAGACCCATGTGGCGTCGATGAACGGCGGCGATTTCTTCTCGAACGAGAAATCCACGACAATTTCCGGCTCCTCCGCCGGCGACGCCAGAATTGAATTCGTCGATGAAAGCGGCGCAGTCACGGTCTTAAAGGACAAAACCCCTCTTCTCGACGGCGAAGTCGTTGACGCCACCTTGATGAGCAAGCGGCTCTTGCGCGCGTTTCTTGCCGAGCAAATCAAGGACGCTAAGGCGCAAGGGGTGCTGTTTTCCTTGCATATGAAAGCCACCATGATGAAGGTTTCCGACCCCATCATCTTCGGCCATGCGGTTTCCGTTTTCTTCAAGGACGTGTTTGAAAAGCACGCCGATCTTTTCGCCGAACTGGGCGTCGACGCCAATAACGGTTTGGGCGACGTCATCGCCAAAATCCAGTCCCTGCCGGACGATCAGCGCACCGGCGTTGAAGCCGACATCCAGGCCTGCCTGGATAGTCAGCCCGACCTCTACATGGTTAACTCCGACAAGGGCGTCACCAACCTGCATGTTCCAAGCGACGTCATAATCGACGCCTCCATGCCGGTTATTATCCGCGGCGGCGGCAAAGGCTGGGGACCCGACGGCAAGGAACACGACACAAAGTGCGTGATCCCCGATAACAGCTACGCCGGGGTCTATGATGAAACCATCAAATTCTGCAAGGAAAACGGGGCCTTTAATCCGGCGGCCATGGGAAGCGTCGCCAATGTCGGCCTGATGGCGCAAAAGGCCGAGGAATACGGCTCGCACCCGCAAACATTCAAAGCGCCTGGAACCGGCAAAATTCGCGTCGTCGACGCCGCCGGACAGACCGTGCACGAACATGACGTCGAGGAAGGCGATATTTGGCGCATGTGCCAAGCCAAGGACGCGCCGATCCAGGATTGGGTGAAGCTTGCCGTCAAAAGGGCGAGGGCAAGCGGCTCGCCCGCCATTTTCTGGTTGAACAAGGACAGGGCCCATGACGCCGAGCTGATTAAAAAGGTTGAGCGTTATCTGCCGGAGCACGACACCGGCGGCCTGGACATCCGGACCATGACGCCTGTGGAGGCCACCCGCTTGACGCTGCAGCGCATGAAAAACTCTGAAGACACCATTTCCGTCACCGGCAACGTCCTGCGCGACTATCTCACCGACCTGTTCCCAATTCTGGAAGTGGGCACCAGCGCCAAGATGCTCTCCATCGTTCCGCTTATGCAGGGCGGCGGGCTCTTCGAGACCGGCGCCGGAGGCTCCGCTCCCAAGCATGTCCAGCAGTTCGTCGAGGAAGGCCACTTGCGCTGGGATTCCCTTGGCGAATTCTGCGCGCTGGCCGCCTCCCTGGAGCACCTCAGCGCATTCCGCAATAACGCAAAGGCCGCAATCCTGGGCAAAACCCTTGATCAGGCGACGTGCCTTTTATTGGACAACAACAAGTCGCCCAGCCGCAAAGTCAACGAGATCGACAACAAGGGAAGCCATTTTTACCTGGCCCTCTATTGGGCGCGGGCGCTGGCCGCACAGGATCAGGACGCCGATCTCAAGCAACACTTTGCGCCCATCGCCGCGGAGCTTGCGGACAACGAGGCCAAGATCATTGAAGAACTGGAGTCCGTTCAAGGCAGTCCCGTTGATCTGGGGGGATACTACCACCCCGATCCGGCGAAGGTCGCGGCCGCCATGCGCTCAAGCCAAACGTTTAACAATATTATAGACGCTTAAGACTAAGGTGAATCACATGGGAAATCTCAACGCCGCACAGAAAATCCTGCTGGCCAACGCCGCCGGAAACCCCTCCGAATTGCCCGAGCCGGGGCAGTCTCTGGAGATTCTGTTCAGCCACACCCTTTACCAGGACGCCACCGGCACGGCGGCCGCCTTGGCCTTCGAGAAAATGGGCATGGACCGGGTGAAAACCACCGCCGTGATCGTCGTCGACCACAAGACATTGCAGGTGGGCTTTATCGACGGCGACGACCACCGCTATCTTGAGACCTTCTCCAAGAAGTACGGCTGCTGGTTCTCGCCTTCGGGCAACGGCATCTGCCACAGCGTTTTCCTGGAGGACTTCGCGGTTCCCGGAAAGTCGGTCATCGGATCGGACTCCCACACCACCAACGCCGGCGGCATGGGCATGCTGGCCATGGGCGCCGGCGGCACCGACGTCAGCTTCTCCATGGCGGGCAATCCCTACAAGATTTCCATGCCGGAAGTGGTCGAGGTGCGGCTTTCCGGCGCCCTTTCCTCCTGCGTGCTGGCCAAGGACGTGATCCTCAACGTGCTGAAGGAAATGGGCATCAAGGGCAACAAGGGCGTCTGCCTGGAATACACCGGCGAGGGCCTCAAGGGCCTCGGCGTCACCGACCGCGCCACCATCGCCAACATGGGCACGGAAGCGGGCGTCACCTTCTCCATCTTCCCCAGCGACGCGGTCACCAAGGCCTATTTGGAAGACCGCAAGCGCGGCGGCGACTGGCAAGCCCTTGAGGCCGACGGCGGCGCCGCCTACGCCCGAACCATCGAGATCAACCTGTCCGAACTGGTTCCCACCATCGCGCTGTATCCCCGCCTCAAGTCCATGGAGCCGGTCGCCGACAACACCGGGTTGACCATCGACGCGGTGTTCATCGGCAGCTGCACCAACGCCAACTACGACAACCTGGCCAAGGTCGGCGAGGTGCTGCGCGGACATCGGGTCAAGGTGGACACCGCCATCGCGCCGGGATCGCAGGCCATGGCGCGCCAGCTTTCCGCCGCCGGATATATGGAGATCTTCTACGCCGCCGGCGTGCGGGTCATGGAGAACGCCTGCAGCGCCTGCATCGGCCAGGGTTTCAGCCCGCCGACCAACGGCGTCATGCTGTCGACAGCCAACCGCAACTTCGCCGGACGCTCCGGCACCGAAAGCGCCAAGGTGCATCTGGTTAGCCCGGTGACCGCCGCCGCCAGCGCCCTCGAGGGCCATCTGGTCGATCCGCGCGACGCCATCGGCGGCAAGCTCACCATCAAGGAAGTCCCGCCGGTGGTCGACATGAACGCCTACATCGCGCCCCTGCCCGAAGCCGAGGCGGCAAAAGTAAAACTCTCCTACGGCCCCAACATCAAGCCCCTGCCAGACCTTGACGGCTTGCCCGGTAAGCTGGAGGGCGAGGTATTGTTGAAACTGGGTCCCGAAGTCACCACCGACCTGATCCAGCCCGCCGGCAAATACCTGTCGCTTCGCTCCAACGCCGACGAGTACGCCAAGCAGGCCACATTCATCCAGGCCGACGACACCTTCTCAGCCCGCGCCATCGCCTTGCGCGACGCCGGCGGCCACGGCTTCATCGTCGCCGGCGACGGCTACGGCATGGGCTCATCGCGCGAGCACGCCGGTCTGTGTCCGCGCATCTTAGGAATCCGCGCCATCGTCGCCCAGGGCTACGAGCGCATTCATCTCGCCAACCTCGCCAACTTCGGCATCCTCGGCCTGACCTTCAAGAACCCGGCGGACTACGACCATGTAGAGCAGGGCGCCAAGCTCAGCCTCGACGCTTCGGGGCTGGAAAGCGGTGATTTAAAGCTGGTGGTCAACGGCGGCGACGAAATCCCCGTCGAACTGGCCCAAGGCGTCGAGGACCTGCCCATGATCCGCGACGGCGGCGCCCTTTCCCACTTCGCCAAACTACAGACGGCTTGAGTTCAGAGCCTCACAGATGCCGTAGGATAGCTTGAGTAGCTTGCTTAGCTTGTAGCTTGGGTAGCTTGGGGGTCAGTGAGCTGGTCCCACATAGTTGGACAGTTTGGCGGCCAAGTTAAGGTGTATTCCTGTTTCTAATCATGCCGCCAAAACCCTGTTTATCACATCTTGTTGCGGTTGTTGAGCCTGTGGGGATGTGGGTAAGCCGTCAGGCTTATCCATCATATCCATAGGCCGCCCGTCGCCGTAGGCTTCCGCCGGTGTCCGGCCATTGAGGGCGGAGTGAGGCCGCTCGGTGTTGTAGAAGTCGATCCACTCGCCGATGACCCTCTGGGCGCGAAAGCCGTCGGTCAGTTCATGCAGGTAGACCGCCTCGTACTTGAGTGAGCGCCACAGGCGTTCGATAAAGATGTTGTCCATGCATCGCCCTCTGCCATCCATTGAGATTTTGATATCGGCATCCTTAAGTACGCCGGTGAAGTCGAAGCTGGTGAACTGCCCGCCCTGGTCGGTGTTGAAGATTTCCGGCTTACCGTATCTGGACAGCGCCTCCTTCAAGGCCTCGACGCAGAACCCGGCGTCCATGGTGTTCGACAGCCGCCAGGACAGAACGTGACGCGTCGCCCAGTCCATGATCGCCACCAGATACAGAAAGCCGCGCTGAACCGGGATGTAGGTGATGTCGGCGCACCAGACTTGATTGGGCCGGTTCACATCCAGGTTTCTGAGCAGATATGGATAAATCCGATGCGCCGGATGAGGATCGCTGGTTCTCGGCGCTTGGTAGATCGCCTGCAGACCCATCAGACGCATCAAACGGCGAACCCGGTGACGACCGGCGCGAATGCCCTCGCGGCGCAACTGACGGACCATCTGCCGGGAGCCGTAAAACGGATACTTGAGAAACAGCTCGTCGATGCGGCGCATCAGCGCCAAATTCTCCAAGCTCTCCCCCTTGGGCGCGTAATAAAACGAGGACCGGCTGATCGAAAGAAGGCGGCATTGACGGCCCAAGCTCAGACCGGGGCGCTCGCGTGTGATCATCGCCTTGCGCTCCCCCCGGCTCATCGCTTGAGCCCTTTGGCCAAAAAATCCCGTTCCACCGTCAACTGGCCGATCTTGGCGTGGAGATCATGGACCTCTTCTTCATGGCCTCGGGCAGCGTGAACCGCGCCGTTCGAAAACACCTCGCCCAGGCCATCCATCGCCTGACGCTTCCACTTGCTCACCTGATTGGGATGCACCTTGTGCTTGGAAGCGATCTCCTGGATCGTCTTGTCGCCGCGCAAGGCGTCAAGCGCAACGCGCGCCTTGAATTGCGCTGAAAACTTTCGTCGGGTCGTCATATCGTATTCCTCCGTTATCCGGCGGAATACACCTTAGCTCACTGTCCGATTTTCCAGGACCACCTCACTCGGCCCATCGGCTTACTTCAACATCATTGGAAATAAATGATGCTATCTTTTCTTCATTAACCTCATAATTCTCATTTGTTGGCGGCGCTGAAGGATTGGTCGGAAGATCAGCCGTTTCAACGCTTGCATTCAATGCATCCACTTCCGCACTCAACAGGGCAAACTCCGCGCCAGTCATAACGGGCGTTTCGCTATAGGTGGAATCTGCGCTGGCGACGCGTTGGGCCCATTGCGACACCTCTATGTGATCTGGAGACGTTGAGGGAATGCCCGCGTTTTGAATTGGAGAAACAACATATCCAGCATTAACTTCACCCTGCGCCCACTCTAGGACCTCAGCATAATTCGCATAACGGGAGACGGCTTCTTGAGATTGCGCAAGAACGGACTCTCGTTGAGCGCCGCCGCCTTTCCCGACACTGGCTATTTCGGTTCCAGATTCTTGGTCTTCCTCTCCTGTAAAAAAAGCCAAGACATGTTCGCCTATTCCCTTGCCCGTCGCCTCTTTAAGAATAACGCCAGCAAGGGATGCGGCGGCGCCAATTGGCCCGCCAAATAACGCGCCGCCAGCGATCTTTGAGGCCGGATCCATGGTGTCGCCGGTCAAATTGCGGTAGATGGCGGAAAAAATGGGTATGTGCTGAAGGGGATTAACAACATCAATTAAATCAAAAAAAGTCAGGCCATCCTCTCCAAAGGGTAAAAATCCCTCGTCTTTGTTAGGTATTTGTTGATTCGAAGCAGTCGGCTGAGGGGGAAAGGTTTGCGCATGATACGCATAATTGGGCGCCATTACGCCGGGCGGCTCGCTCATGATTTCCCCTAATTTTTTTTATATTGTAAATAAGGTTAGGCAATTACTATGCCATTAATGAAATCATGATGAATCAAAGGTTTAACCCTCTTAAAAAAAAGGATTATTTAGGTTTTCGGCAATATTTGCCGCAAGAAAAAGATTTTTAGCGCTGAATTGACGCCCCAAAACAAACATTGTGGCTAGGCGCTAAAAGAGGTGTCCGCCACGCCCAGCCTTGGTGCGCAAATAAATTTCGTTATGCGCGTTCGATGGAAAAGCATGCGGCACGCGCTCAATAACATCGACGCCGCAACTTGAAAGCGCCTCGACCTTTTCTGGATTGTTTGTCAGTAGACGAACGCGGGAAAAGCCAAGGTGATGCAGCATCTGCGCGGCTGGCAGGTATACGCGCTCGTCGGCGTCAAATCCCAGTTGTTCGTTGGCCTCCATGGTGTCATATCCCTGGTCCTGCAACTCATAGGCTCTGAGCTTATTCACCAA
>CAJXGZ010000040.1 GCA_913053795.1 uncultured Rhodospirillales bacterium
GCGTTAAACAAGTTCCAACACGTAAGCTGGGAGGCAAACGTGCGTTATGACATGACTAATAGGTCCTTGTACCGCCTCTCCACAGACAAATCATGCCTCTATAAATTGAATTTGATCAAATCACATACGTTCACGAAAACGTGAAGAGCCTGGAAAATAATTGCCGGCTCCTTGTGTTTGCCAAGTGCGCCGCAGCCCGAGTCCCCAACAGCAAAGCCAATATTCCGCCGTGAATCAAAGGCTGAAGCAAGTCGGCCTTGACCATCATGAGGTAATGGACGACGCCGCCGATGGCCGCCAGGTAGACCAGTTGGTGCAGTCTTTTCCAACGCTTGCCCCCCAGGCGCTTGACCATGCCCTTGGTGGATGTGGCGGCCAGCGGAACAAGCATCAGGAAGGTGAGCGCGCCGGCCGTGATGTATTGGCGCTTGACCACGTCGGCCCAAATGTCGGCCCAAATCAATGACTGCTCGACCGCCGCGTAGTTGGCCGCATGCAGGACGGCGTAGGCGAAGGCGAACAGGCCCAGCATGCGGCGCAAACGAACCATCCCGGCCCATCCGGTCAGCAAGCGCACGGGCGTCGCCGCCAGGGTGATCAGCAAAAAGCGCAGGGTCCAGTCGCCGAGGAAACGGTTGACGGTCTCCACCGGGTTGGCGCCGAGTCCGGCAAAGCCCGCCCGCCAGGCCAGCCAAGCCAGCGGCGTCAGACAAAGGACGAAAACAACGGGTTTTAGATTCATCTAAAAAAACTTCTTCAGGTCCATGCCGGCGTAAAGGCCGGCCACCTCATCTTCGTAGCCGTTAAACATCAGGGTCTTCTTTTTGGGCGCAAAATAGGAATCGCCGATGCGCCGTTCTTTCTTCTGGCTCCAGCGGGGGTGGTCCACATTGGGATTGACGTTGGCGTAGAAGCCGTACTCGCCGGGGCCTGAGCGGTTCCAGGTGGTCGGCGGCATGGTTTCCATCAAGCGGATGGAGACGATGGACTTGATGCTTTTGAAACCGTACTTCCACGGCGTAATCAGGCGGATGGGGGCGCCGTTCTGATTGGGAAGCTCCTCGCCGTAGAGGCCGACGGCGAGGATGGCGAGGGGGTGCATGGCCTCGTCCATGCGCAAAGCCTCGATATAGGGCCATTTCAGGACCGGGCGGCGCTGGCCCGGCATGCGCTCGGGGTCAAACAGGGTCTCGAAGGCGACGAACTTGGCGCCCGGCGTCGGCTCGAAGCGCTTCAACACATCGGCCAAGGGAATCCCCACCCAGGGAACCACCATGGACCAGGCCTCGACGCAGCGCAGCCGGTAGACGCGCTCCTCCAGTTGGTGGGGCTTGATCAGGTCTTCCAAGGCGTAGACTCCCGGCTTGGACACCTCGCCCGAAACGGCGACGCTCCACGGCTTGGGATTAAACTTGCGGGCGTTCTTCGCCGGGTCGTCCTTGCCGGTTCCGAATTCGTAGAAGTTATTGTAGGTGGTGACGAACTCCAAGGGCGTCGGCTCTTGGTCCACCGTGTAGGGACTTTTGACGACGCCGGGTAGAGCCGCGCCGGCGTCGGCGGAGCCAAAGGGAAACAAGACGCCCGCCGCCGCCAAGCCCGCCCCTTGGATGAACCGGCGGCGGCCAAGGAAGACCTCCTTGGGCGTGATCTCCGAAGAACGGACGTCCGAGGGTTTCCTGATTTTTATCAGCATTGCTTGCAAATATGCATTGACGCCCCAAAAAACAACCCGCGCGCTCCAGGCATGGGCCTTAGCTGATTTATGGTTTTTTAACCTAACCCGGCTAAAGCTTTAGTTTTTTGGCTAGGAAGTGGTTGCCGCCATGTTCGACAAGCCTCCGAAAATCGAGGGCAGTCCGGTTTCGGCGAAGGCCGTGCTTTTCGCGCGCAAAAACATGATCCTGCTGCTGCAAAAGACCAACGGGCAATGGGATTTGCCCGGCGGCAAGCTCAGGCCGGGGGAAAGCTGGACCAAGGGCTTGGCGCGGGAGATCCTTGAGGAAACGGGCCTTGAGATCGAAAGCGCCGATTGGATTTCAGGCTGGATGGGCCTCAACGCCAATGACGAGCATGTCTACAGAGCCATCTTCCTGTGCAAGCTGGATTGCAAGCCCAAGAAGTCAAGTATTTCCATCAGCGGCGAACATGTGAACGGCAAGTTTTTCGAGGTCGCCAACATCCGCGATCTGGCCATCCCCGAGGAATACCTCAGCGCCATCGACCACGCCGCCGTAAGGGCCGGGCGCTGAGATTAAAGGATTAAAGGGGCCTGACCCCTTTAATCCTTTAATTCGTCTTTGTCTTCCAAGGTCTGCCGCGCGGGCGCATACTTGATTCTAGGCTAAGCCGTTGCGCCGTCTTCCGCGTCCAGCCTTCCTCGCCGAAGGGCGCGCCCCGTTTCACGCAGCGTTGCATCGCGTCGATTTCGGCTGGGGTTTGGGCCTGCTCGACGAAGTTAGACCAGTCCCGGGGAATATCCACCGGCGCCTCGCAAAAATGTCCGTCCCCTGCGGCGCCAAGGCGCAAGCCCATGCTGGACCAGGGCCAGTCCACAGCCCGTTTGACCAAACCGGCGCTTAGGGGGTTGCGCTCCACGTAGCGCAAAACCGTGAGGAGATGTTGGTCCTGTTGGATGGGAAAGGCTTTGAAGCGTCCCTGCCAGATATGGCCGCTGGAGCCGTGTCTCTGATGGTGGCGGCGCACATGGCTGGTCATCAGCCATTGCATCCAGGCGCTAAGATCGCCGCCGGCGAAGGGCCACAGGACAAAATGAAAATGGTTGGGCATCAGGCAATAGGCGAGCACCCGCATGTCCAGCCGCGCACGGGCCTTGTCCATAAGCTTAAGGAACTCATGATAGTCTTCTTCATTATGGAAAACTTCAGCTTGCCCGTTGCCCCTGTTGAGCGCGTGGTAACAGACTCCTCCCGCTGATACGCGCAATGCTCTTGCCATACCTAAAGGTTATAAGGGACGGACCGCCAAAATTAAAGAAATTAAAGGGGTCAGGCCCCTTTAATTTTGCTGAGATTATCCCAACAGCTTGTCCACTTGGCTCCACAGCTCGCGGAACGACTGGGCGGGCGCGCTTTTAGGGGCGTAGGCGATGACCGGGCGGCGCTCCTCTCCCATTTTCTCGACGATGCTGGAATAGGGAATAAAGGCGGCCAAACCCAATTCCTCCTGGCCCCACTTTTCCTTTGCCGGGAAGCCTTCGAGGATGTCCCGGTGCATATTCTTGCGCCGGTCGACCATGGAGAAGAAGGTCCGCACCTTCAGTTTGCGGACCTTTTCCTTTTTCATGAAACCCCGCAACTGATCCAGCGTCCTCAGCGACAGGGTGGTGGGCACCAGGGGAACCAGAAGCAGGTGGCTGGCCCGGAAAACCTGTTCGGACAGCTCGGAGATGCTCGGCGGACAATCGAAGACGATCAGGTCGTATTCCTTACGCAAGGGGTCGATCAGGCGTTTCAGGCGCGACTGCTTTTCCTTGGAGAACCGCAAATCCAGGTCGCGGTATGAGAAATCGGACGGCAACAGGTCCAGATTGTCGAAGTCGGTTCCCTTGATCAGCTCGCCCAGGCCGCCCTTGCCCTTGACGATCTTCTTGCCGCCGCCCTTGACCTTGGGCTTGACGCGGAAATAGAAGCTGGCCGCCCCTTGCGGGTCCAAATCCCAGATGAGAACGCGCTTGCCTTCCGCCGCCGCCAGATAACCCAGGTTGACGGCGGCGGCCGTCTTGCCGACGCCGCCTTTCATGTTGTAGATGCTTAAAACCCGCATGACGCAATCACCATAACACAGGATCAATTCTTGAACAGCCGGGCGAAGGCCTTGCGGATGGGGGGACGGGAAAAATCTTCGAAGCGGTCGAAGAACTCCAGGTACGCCTTGTCTTGGAGCTGAAGGATGGATTCCGCCACCATGCCCATGGCCATCTGGGTTTTGATGGGGGCGACGCCGGCGTCCGACATCTCACGGCCGAAGCGCAGGATGGCTTGGGATTGGATTTCGGCGTCCTGAAATTCGCCGAGGACGTTCTGAAGCGCCTTTTGCTCCTTGATCAGGGAGGCCACCTTTTTTCTTGGGTAGAGGCCTTGGAAGAACTCAATAAGGTAGCGGAGTTTCTTGCCGGAGATGCGCAACTCATGAAGGGCCTCGGCGGGCGCGTCCTTGCCGATGGCTTCGCCTTCCTTCATGAAGCGCCTGTATGTCTTCCATATGCGGGCGTCGGCCAACGCCTTGATGGGCGTGGCGGCGTATTCGCCGTCCTCCAAAGCCGCCGGATCGCTCATGAACGCCCGCCAGTGATCGCGCAGCCCGCGGTAACGCCGCCCCTTGATGAGGGCCGCGATTTTCTTGTTCTCCTTGGCGCTCTGCTTGGACAGGTAGTCCTTAAAGGGCTTGAGGTTTGGCTTGTAGGGCTTCGGCAAAACCGCCTGGAGCTTCGGATATTCGATCAAATAGACGTCCAGGTCGCGCATGTGGTTGGTCTGCTGTCCCAGCCAGCGGAAGTCCTTCTTCGCCTTGGCGGTCACCTTACCGGGCAGAACGCCTTTGTCGATCTGGCTCAAGGCCGAACGGACGCGCCGGACGGCGACGCGGAAGTCGTGCAGGAACTCGCTGTCCAGGTTCTTGATGGTCCCTTCCTCGTTCAGCTCCATGGTCTCCAACAGGGTTAGATGGATAAGGCGCGCGGCGTCTCCCGCCGCCATCTCGGGGGCCAGGTCAAGCCGCAGTTTGGAGGAATAGGCGCCGGGCGTGGTTCCGATTTTTTTCAGGCCCTTGACGTGCGGGGGCGCCGCCTTGGAGGCGCGCTTGTAACGACGGTCGAGGACGCGCTTCGCTTTCATAAAGGGTTTGCCGTAGCCGCGCACCGGCAGCAAGGTCAGCTGGGCGCCCAAGGATGCGCTTTTTCCGCCCTTGGAGCCGCTTTTGCCCCCCCCGCTCGGCTTGCGGAAACGCAACTGCTCAAGACGAAGGCGCAGGATGGTTTTTCCCTCCTTGTCGAGAACGGAAATCGGCCATTGCTTCGACGTCATGGCGAGACGGGGAAACAACCGGCGGACCTCGATGACCGCTTCCAGGCTGTCGCGCAAGTCCCCGGCGGGCAAATCGCTTGCAAAGCCGCCCGGTAACGCGCCCTTCGCCGCTTCGATCGTTTGCCGGCTGATCGTTTGCTGGCGGCCGTGATCGAAGAAATGAATTTCCTCCCCGTTTTCGGCGCTCAGCACGGCCAGGGATTTGTTTTCCGCGAACAGCCGCCAGTCGAAGGTGTCGAAGTAGACGCTTCTAACGATCCGGATGGAACCGCGGACCGCCGCGCCCAAGGATGACAAATCCTCGGCGATGCGATCCGGCGCGATGGAATCGACTATGCGGTAGGTGGCCAGGGTCTGTTTCATTGAGGGGAGATTTCTTTGTGGCCGGGTTAATGCACTATAATCAATGAACAGGGTAAAGTTAACAAAATAGCGGCGGCGGGCGGGAAGGCCCGCATCAAACCGGACAAACCGCGTGTTGCGCCAAGGCGGACATATAAAATGTGGTTAACAAATAATTAATTTAACCTTGCGGAAAATGCATTTTTTTAGTAACATGCTAAATGAAGTAAACTGATTCTTCTGCAATTTGGTCAGAAGACCGAGGAAGATGATAAAATGCAAGGCTTAGAAGCAATAGGTGAAAGGGTCGCCGTTACCAACGTCGCTTTGGCGTCGTTGCGTTTAGCCGTTGCACAGCAAATGCAGTTCGAAACACTCTTGGAAGAAGTCGTGAAACGCCAAGAAGATAATTTTGGCAATGAGACCGCGACGACGGAAGAGCGTGATTATACGGACAAAGCTGCTGGCGAGGGCGATGACAAAGAGAATCCCACCGGATTTAAAGCTATCGAAGAACCCGATGAAGATTCTCGGGGCGGAGCCCTTAATATTCAGGTTTAGTCGGATTTAATCCGATCAGTCTGAACAATAGAACTGCTGGAGGTTTACCCTCTGAATGCAGGCGCTTTTTTTTGTCCAAAATTCCGGCAAATTTTTTTGTGCGCTTATTGCGCTCTTAAACGGGCGCCGGGAAAATATGCCCGACGCTTTGACCCCCGCTTTGACCCCCGTGTTGAAATGACGCGTTGACGGGGACTTCCGCCTCATTTTATTTGGATTGGCGGTCCCCTGTTTCCTTGTTGAAGGCAGAGTCGTATATAGTCGGTCATGACATTATCACGACGCCAATAACTTCCCGGATGGACTCTTATGTCGGAATTGCCATTCATTAAAATGCACGGCCTGGGCAACGATTTCGTGGTGCTGGACGCCCGCCGGAAGTCGCTTGAGCTGAATGCGGCGCAAGTGCGCGTTATCGCCGACAGGCGCGTTGGCGTGGGCTGTGACCAAGTGATCACCATCGAACCCCCAAGGGACGGCAAGGCGGATGTCTTTATGCGCATTCGCAACTCAGACGGCGGCGAAGTTTCAACTTGCGGCAACGCCGCCAGATGCATCGCCGACCTGGTCATGCAGGAAAACAACTCGGATACGGCGGTCATCGAGACCGCGGCGGGGCTGCTCAACGCAAAGAATGTTGGCGGCGGCATGATAAGCGTCGACATGGGACCGGCCCGGCTGGACTGGCGCCATATCCCCTTGACCCCCTCCCTCATGACCAAGTCCTCGGACACCCTGCATCTGGATGTGGCGGCCGGTCCTTTCAGTGATCCGGCGGCGGTGGGCATGGGCAACCCCCACGCCGTTTTTTTCGTCGAGAACGCCGAAGCGGCCCCTTTGGAGACCTTCGGGCCGGAGCTTGAACGCCACCCCATGTTTCCCGAAGGCGTCAACGTCGGGGCCGCCCAAGTGATCTCGACCAGTGAAATCCGCTTGCGCGTATGGGAGCGCGGCTCCGGACTCACCCGGGCCTGCGGCAGCGGCGCCTGCGCCGCCGTGGTGGCGGCCAACCGGCGCGGCCTCTCGGGCCGCGAAGCCGATGTTATTGTCGACGGCGGACGCCTGAATATCGAATGGACGGCCAATGATCATGTGTTGATGCGCGGACCGGCGGCTGTCAGCTTTATCGGCTCGATGAGCGATTCCCTGCTATGAGCGCCGCCAAGGACACGCCGCCCAGGGAAGCGGCAAGGGTCGTCACCCTTGGCTGCCGTCTCAACACCTTCGAATCTGAAGTGATTCGCGAGCAAGCCCAGGCCGCGGGCGTCACCGACGCGGTGATCGTCAACACCTGCGCGGTCACCGCCGAGGCCGAGCGCCAGTCGCGCCAGACCATCCGCCGCTTGCGCCGCGAACAGCCCAAGGCGCGCATTATCGTCACCGGATGCGCCGCCCAGATCGCGCCGGAGAAATTCGCCGGCATGGATGAAGTGGACCGGGTGGTGGGCAACGCCGAAAAACTGGACATGAAGGTTTTGTCCGGCAAGGACCCGGCGCTGGCGTTTTCCGGCATCTTGGCGGGCGATGGGGCGGGCGGCGAGGCGGGCGCGAATTTCACGGCGCCTATCCTCGGCGGCTTCAAGGACAGGACCCGCGCCTTCGTTCAGGTTCAGCAGGGCTGCGGCCATCGGTGCTCTTTTTGCATCGTTCCATTCGCCCGCGGCCCCAACCACAGCGCCCCCGAAGCGCGGATTATCGAGCAAGCGCGAAGACTGGCCGCCAACGGCCACAGGGAAATCGTGCTGACCGGCGCCGACGTCTCTTCCTATGGCGTCGACGTCAACGGCCGTCCCGGCCTTGGCCATTTGGCCGGACGCCTGCTCAGGGACGTTCCGGAGCTTGAGCGCCTGCGCCTTACGTCGCTGGACCCGGCGATCTGGGACGACGCCTTGTTCGAGCTGCTGACCGAGGAGCCCCGGTTCATGCCGCACCTTCATTTGAGTCTGCAATCAGGCAGCGACGTTATCCTCAAGCGCATGAAGCGCCGTCATTCCAGGGCTTCGGCCCTTGATCTCTGCAATCGGGCGCGCCGCGCCCGGCCCGGCGTCACCTTCGGCGCCGACCTGATCGCCGGCTTTCCCACCGAGACCGGGGCGATGTTCGGCGAAACCCTGTCCGCCATT
This sequence comes from uncultured Rhodospirillales bacterium, assembly GCA_913053795.1. GTDB lineage: Bacteria > Pseudomonadota > Alphaproteobacteria > Rhodospirillales > 2-02-FULL-58-16 > CAJXGZ01. The sequence goes on from CAJXGZ010000040.1 coordinate 8,069, forward strand.
GAGGATTTTGGGCTGACTTATCTTCATGTGTTTCCCTATTCCAAGAGGCCCGGCGTTGCGGCGGCGCGCATGCCCCAGGTTCCGGCTCGGGAACGCAAGCGCCGCGCCGCCGCATTGCGCCAAGCGGGCGACCGGGCGCTGGCGCGGTATTTGGAGTCCCAAGTCGGCGCCCAAGCCCGCGTGCTTGTGGAAAAGGACAGGCGCGGCCACTCGGCGCATTTCGCGCCGGTCAGCTTGGCCTTTGACTCAACGCCCGGGGTTATTCTCGACGTAAACGTTACGGCGGTCGAGGACGGACGCCTGATTGGTGAAAAACCGACATGAAGGGTTGGTTTAATCGGCTAAAGGACGGTTTAAGCCGCAGTTCGACAAAGCTGAAGTCCGGCGTCGGCGGCCTGCTTACCAAGCGCAAGCTGGATGATGAAACCCTGGAGGCGCTGGAGGAGGTTCTGATCGCTTCGGACCTGGGCGTCTCCTGCGCCGCCAAGCTGGCCCAGGCGCTGGCCAATAAGCGTTTCGGGACGGAGGTCCCCGAGCTTGAGGCGCGCGCCGTCCTCGCCGAGGCGGCGGCGGAAATTTTGGCGCCGGTGGCCAAGCCTTTCACCGTCGACGGCGCCCACAAGCCCCACGTGGCGCTGGTGTGCGGCGTCAACGGCAGCGGCAAGACCACCACTATCGGCAAGATGGCCAAGCAGCTTGGCGACGATGGCCTGTCGGTGATGATCGCCGCCTGCGACACCTTCCGCGCGGCGGCGGTGGAGCAGTTGGCCAAATGGGCCGAGCGCGCCGGCTGTCCGATGGTCTCGGGCGCGCCCGGCGCCGACGCCGCCGGGCTCGCCTTCGAGGCTTTGGAAAAGGCCAAGGCGGAGGGCGTCGACGTGCTGATGATCGACACCGCCGGGCGGCTGCACAACAAGACCGGCCTGATGGAGGAGCTGCAAAAGATGGTGCGCGTCCTGAAAAAGCTGGACCCGGCGGCGCCCCATGACTGCTTGCTGGTGCTGGAGGCCACCGTCGGCCAGAACGCCCATAATCAAGTGGAGACATTCAAGGAAATGGTGGACGTCAGCGGCTTGATCATGACCAAGCTGGACGGCGCCGCCAAGGGCGGCGTGGTGGTGGCCCTGGCCGAAAGGTTCGGCCTGCCCATGCACGCCGTCGGCGTCGGCGAAGCCTTAGAGGACCTTCGCCCCTTCGACGCTCATGTCTTCGCCCGTTCTCTGATGGGGCTAGAGGATTGAGGATTGAGAAGGAATGTTACGGGTCGAAAACCTATCCAGGCCGGGTCTTGAACCGGCGTCCTTGACCATCGGCGCCGGGGAGTGCGTCGCCCTTTCCGGGCCATCGGGGGCGGGCAAGACGCTGCTTCTCAGAGCCATCGCCGACCTCGATCCCAATCGGGGCGTGGTCAGCCTTAACGGCGAATCCAGGGAATCCATGCCGGCGCCCCATTGGCGGCGGAAAGTCGCCTACCTGCCCGCCGAGTCCGGGTGGTGGTCGGAAAAAGTCGGCGAGCACTTCTTGGATATGGCGGCGGCGGTGCCGCTGATCGAGCGCCTCGGCCTCGGCGCCGGGGCCGCCGACTGGCCGGTCGCCCGGCTGTCCACGGGCGAGCGCCAGCGCCTGGCGCTGGCCCGGGCGCTGGCCCTAACCCCCCTGGCGCTGCTGCTCGACGAGCCGACCTCGGGCCTCGATCCGGAGGCGACGGCGAGGGTCGAGGAGTTGCTCGCGGAACGCCTCGGCGAAGGAGCGTCGATGCTGCTTGTCAGCCACGACGCCCGGCAAGCTGGGCGGTTCGCCGAGAGGAGCTTCTCTATGAAGCTTGGCCGCCTCGCCGAGACCGGACCATGAGCTTCATCACCCTTGGCTACGCCGACGTCGCCCTGGCGGCCATACTGTTGATCGCCAACGCCGTCCTATCTCTGGCGCTTGGCCTTGGGCTGGCCCGGCCGTTGTTGATCGCCGCCGTGCGGATGGTCGTCCAGCTGCTGCTGATCGGTCTGGTCTTGAAGGCGTTGTTCGCGCTCGCCTCGCCGCTTTGGACCGGGGTGGCGGTGGCCGTCATGATGCTGGTCGCCAGCCGCGAGATCATGGCCCGCCAGCAACGCCGGCTGCGAGGCGCCTGGGGCTTCGGCCTCGGCGCCGCCTCCATGATGAGCGCCGGCCTCATCGTCACCGTGCTCGCCTTGACCACGGCGATCAGGCCCGACCCCTGGTACGACCCGCGCTACGCCCTGCCGCTGCTCGGCATGGTGCTTGGCAACACCATGAACGGGGTGTCGTTGGCGCTCTTCACCATGTTCAACGCCGCGTCCCGCGAGCGCACGGCCATCGAGGCCCGGCTGGCGCTGGGCGAGGAGCGCGGCGAGGCCCTGGCGGGACCGCGCCAGGAGGCGCTGCGCGCCGGGTTGACGCCGATCATCAATTCCATGTCGGTATCCGGCGTCGTCGCCCTGCCCGGCATGATGACCGGCCAGATCCTGGCCGGCGTCGATCCGGTGGAGGCGGTCAAGTACCAGCTTTTGATCATGTTCCTGATCGCCGGGGGCACCGGATTCGGGGTGCTGGCGGCGGTGTTCGGGGGCTTGCGCCGGCTCACCGACGAGCGCCACCGGCTGCGGCTGGACCGGCTGATGGGGCTGAAAGAGAAGCCGCGGGCTTAAAGCGCGCCCTTTTCCGAAATCAGCTCTTGCAGGCGCGCCTTTGGGACGCCCAGCGCCTTGGCGATATTATTGAGCAATTCAATCTCAGGCTTCACCAATTCCTGATCGGACTTTGCGGCGAAAATGGCGGCGCGGATCAGAACTTCCCTGGTCTCGCCGGGGAACTCGCCCTTTATGCTTTCCAGGTAAGCGCTAAGCGAGTTCTCGCCGCCGCCGGCGGCAAGCGCCAGCCCGGCGATTTGATGGGCGCCGATGGCGTCGCCGGTGAAGCGCGTGCAAAATTCGGCGATGTCCTCGAACCCGGTCTCGTCAAGATCACCGTTGGCCATGGCCATGGTCGCCGTCACCTTAAGCAGTGCGCCTTTAAGAAGCTCCGCCGTTTTAACGATTTCGTCCGCGTCCATGTCCCATTATCCAAAGATCCCGTCCTTCGAGGTTATTGACGTTTTTTATGGACCTTACGTTTTCCTTTCGCCGCGTCAAGCGCAGCCGGTTTTTCGCCGCCGCGCCAACGTTTCCAGATGGTCAGGTAGGCGTTTTCCACATCCCTTGCGAAGCGGCCGTAAACGTCCCGGATTCGCGTGCGCATATCCGTTAACCGCGGCCGCCGCCGCGCCCCGTCAACGGCGATCCGGCGGTAGTCCTCGGCGCTTTCGGCGATCCATGAATCGAGGCCAAGGGGGCGGCAGGTGAAGGATATCTGCCTGCCGATGATTTTCGAGGAATCCAGCAGGCCGACCACGGGAGTCCCCATCCACAAACTCTCAAGGGTGGTGATTCCGCCGCCCTGGGGGAAGGCGTCCAGGCAAATATCCACCCGGTTGTAGGTCCTAAGATGCTCGGCGTGGGAGGTCCCGCCGAGAAGGATCAGGCGGTCTTTTACGATCCCGCGGTCTGAAAAAAAGTCCAGGATTCCTTGGCGGATGGAGGCCTCGCTCATTTGCTCGGCCTTGATCAACAGCCGTGAATCCTCCACCTCTAGCAATATCCGCGCCCACAGAGCCAGCGCCTCTTCGCATACTTTTGAGAACCTGTTGAGGCTGCCGAAGGTCACCGGCCCGCTTTGCCGGCTGAGAGGTGCATCCGGCGGCGGCAGAAATCCGAAATAGGTCTCCAGGTAGATCGGCTTCTCGGGGATCATGGACTCTTCCTTGGGCGGCGTCGCGAACGCCGTCGTCAGGCGGTAGTCGATGGTGGAGAGTCCCGGCGGCATGTGGCCGACG
>CAJXGZ010000041.1 GCA_913053795.1 uncultured Rhodospirillales bacterium
GCGACCTAAACCATACGTATAAAAATGAAGCTGCTTTATATACATATGAATTCGACTCCAAAGGCTTTGAATGGATAGACTGCCATGATGCTTCACAGTCAGTATTAAGCTATATTCGCAAGGCAGGAAACGAAATCATCGTGATCGCATTAAATTTCACCCCGATGGTACGAGAAAATTACCGATTAGGTGTACCTAACGCCGGAGATTACCAAGAAATACTTAACTCTGATTCAAAATATTATGGTGGCAGCAACAAAGGCAATCCGCCCATGATATCAAGTGAAGACAAACCCTGGATGAACAGAGCCTACTCCATCTCCATCACACTGCCTCCATTAGCCGGCATCCTATTATCTTATAAAAATCCATCGAGTGAGATAACAGCAGAAACTCAAACAACCGAAGAAAAAACATCCATTGCAACGCATACTTAAACTGCATTATCCACAAAAAAAGCGCCGCTAGCGGCGCTTTTTTTGTGGATAATGGTTAACACAGTCGTTCAAAAATGTTAGATCGAATTATTCAACCAAGTCTTCAAGCCGATCAACCAGCTCAACCAGAGCCATCGGGGCTGCATCGCCTTTACGGTATCCACATTTTAAAATACGAATATAACCACCAGGTCGCTCAGCGACCCGCTGCCCTAAGTCTTCAAACAACTTACCAACAATATCTTTATCTCTCAAAAGCGCAAAAATAATTCGTCGGTTAGCCACCGTATCAACCTTCGCTCGGGTAAGAATCGGCTCAACCACTCGCCGCAATTCTTTCGCTTTCGCAACGGTGGTTTTCATTGTCTCGTGTCGAAATAAGGACACCGCCATATTGCGCAACATCGCTTTTCTATGGCTACTATTCCGGCTTAATTGTCTACCTATATTTCTATGACGCATGTTGATAAACCCAATTTTTAAATAATGGGGATAAGCCTAATGGCTATCTGTAAATAATAGATTGTCAATGGCTTTACCCTGGCTTGCCGATTACAGTCTTACTTGAGAAAATAACCCCGACTAAGCGATTTCTCTCTTATTTTCTTTCAGTTGAGCAGGCGGCCAATTATCTAATCGCATCCCCAAAGACAAGCCTTTTGATGCTAATACATCTTTAATTTCAGTCAGTGATTTTTTACCAAGATTCGGCGTTTTTAATAATTCAACTTCAGTTCGCTGAATTAAATCACCAATATAATAAATATTTTCCGCCTTCAAGCAGTTCGCCGAACGCACCGTTAATTCCAAATCATCGACTGATCGCAAGAGTATTGGATCGACTTCAGGCTCTTCCTTGACTGGCTCTTCTTCAGTCTTACCTTTTAACTCAATAAAGTATGTTAATTGGCTTTGTAGAATCGTTGCCGCATGGCGGATCGATTCTTCAGGATCAATGGTGCCATTAGTTTCTACAAGAATAACCAGTTTATCCAAATCTGTCCGCTGGTCAACCCGCGCAAACCTTTTTCTATCAACTCGCGTCCTTTCAGCAGGTCCGTGCGGAAGTGGTCGCTACCCGGCACAGGCTCGCAGTAGAAAAGGTAGTAGGGGCGGATTCGCGTTCTCAGCAGTTTTATATGTAACTCCTGGAAGGTTTCTATGTCGTCGTTTATCCCTTTTAGCAGCACCGCCTGGTTGCCGACGTTAACGCCGCATGAAAGCAATTCGTAAACGGCTTTCTTTGTGTGCTCGGTAATTTCCTTTGGGTGGTTACAGTGCGTGTTTATCCAGATCGGCGCGCGCCGGTTTCCGGAAAGCACCTTCTTCAGCCCCGGCGTAATGCGGTGCGGAAGCGCAATTACCGAACGTGTGCCGAAGCGCATCGTTCCTACGTGCGGTATCTCCTGCACTTTACTTATTATGTACTCAAGCTTTTCGTCCGAGAGGTGGAAGGGATCTCCGCCCGTCACCAGGACGTCGCGTATTTCCTTATGTTCGCGTATCCAGCGCAAACCTTCGTCCACATTCATGTCTAGGGCTGTCTTATCGTCCAGCACCAGCTCGCGGCGGAAGCAGAAACGGCAGTATATTGTGCAAACCTGGGTTACCGTAAACGCGATGCGGTCGTGATATTGCCTGGCGATGCTGTCCGGCCTCTTTTCATCGGTGGCGCGATTTTCCTTGTGGATGAGGTAGTTTTCTATCCCGTGCTGTCTTAACTGCTCCGCCTTTGTCGGAACGAGTTGCCTGCGCACAGGGCACGATGGGTCGTCCCTGTCCATCAGCGATGCGTAGTATGGCGTAGCGCCCCACGTTCCCTTCGTGGATTTTACGGCTTCTTCTTCCTCGGGCGTGAGGTTTGCGAACTCACGCAACCGCTCAAGCGAGTTAACGCGGTTTTTTAATTGCCATTTCCATTCATCGTCAGTCCATTTCACGGCTTTTGAAGTTAAAATGAGTTATCTCCTGTTTTCGTCCGGAATTTTGCGGCTCTAACCAATTCTATTCTTTCGTAGCGCTTCATTTTAAATGCTAACCCTTGGAGCCGCTAATTACCGGCGCCGCCCCCGCCTGACGATGTGTTCCTGCTTCTCTCGATGGATTGAAGGACCAGATAGTTCTCTCCGAACTTCTCCATGTTCCCAAGTTCGTCGTCGAACCGGCCGAAATGCCGTTCCTCGTCGGCCACCAGTTCCTCGAACAGTTTTTTGGTGATCGAGTCGGCGTTGTTCCCGCATTCAATGGCCGACTGGTTATAGGCCTTGATGGCGTCCGTCTCCGAACGGACCGCCCAGTTCAGCATCTCCTTCACGTCGTGAATCTTTTCCGTTTCCGCCGCCGCATTCAGATCGACGTCGCCTTTCAGAAAAAGAATTCTCTCCGCGATCTTCTCAATGTGGAGCATTTCCTCCATGGCCGTACGCTTGTACAGGCCGGCAAGAAGATCGAGCCCCTGGTCGTCGCAGTGAAAGTGGAAATACATATATTGATGGACCGCGACCAGTTCGTCCGTGACCGCCTTGTTCAGCAACTCGACGCTATTTTCATACATGTCTCTCTCCACCATTGGCTCATAAAGATAATTTTTTAACTCATGTCGGTTCCGGTGACGCGGTTTCGTCCTTGCTCCTTGGCTTTGTAGAGGTTGTCGTCGGCCGCTTTGACGATTTTCTCGGGCGAAATGGAGGCGTCGCAGATCAATGTCGCCACGCCGAGGCTGACAGTGACGTGATTGGCGATGCTCGAGCCCTTGTTGGGGGCGCCTAACGCTTCGACGCCGTCCTTGATCCTGTTGGCGATCATCATGGCCCCCGCGTGTTTCGTCTCCGGCAGAACGCAAGCGAACTCCTCGCCGCCGTAGCGCGTTGCAAGATCCTGTGGACGATTAATGACTCGGTTAATGACCTCGCTCACCTTCTTCAGGCATGCGTCGCCGGCCGGATGGCCGTAGGCGTCGTTGTAATTCTTGAAATAGTCGATGTCGATCATGATCAAGGACAAGGGATCTTTATGACGCTGAAGACGCCTGCATTCCGTGTCTAAGAGATCGTCGAAATGGCGGCGGTTGGCGAGGCCGGTGAGGGCGTCGGTAATGGACAGCCTTTCGAGCAGGTCGCGGGCCTGCTTGAGTTCCAAGTGATTGCGCACCCTGGCTTGCACGATGGAAGGGCGGATAGGTTTCGTAATATAGTCAATGGCGCCGATTTCCAGGCCGCGCGCTTCATCATCGGCGTCGCTGAGAGCGGTGATGAAGATTACCGGAATTTTTTTGGTGAGGGGGTCTTTCTTCAAGGCCTCGCAAATTTGGTAGCCGTCCATCCCCGGCTTCATCACGTCGAGTATCACCAAATCAGGATTCTTATTGTGTATCTCCTCAAGCGCTCTCTCGCCGTTCTCGGCGAACAGGACCTCGTAGTCGGGTTCGAGAATGCTGCTAAGCACTTCGGTGTTGGACGGATCGTCATCGACGATCATGATCGTGCCTACGCCACTCATCAAACTTGCCCTCCCATAACGCCAAGTTCATCGGATAGAGTCTCTACTTGTCTCTTGTCGATTTCGCCTTTTGGCGTGCCGGGAACTAACGCCTCTGGGATTTACGCCAGCAACGGGGCGATGGCGTCCATAACGGAATCCATAGCAGATTCAAGGCCTACAATCAACTTGGGGAAATCTTCCGGGCGTTTTTTATTAAGGGCTTCCTCCAGCAGCCGGGCGCACTCAATAATTTCCTTCGCTTCAAGATTGCCGGCGCCGCGCTATTCGCCGGCGATGACGTTTCTGGCCCAGGCGGCCATGCCGGTCGCCCCGGCGTCGCCGCCAAGCTCCGCCACGGCCACCTTGAAGGATTTTTTAATGGATGGCATGACCCGCTTCTTGGTGGCGGCGTCCACCTCTTTTTTGAAAATTTCTGGCATATCCTCGACGAGACCGCCGCCAAGCAGAACCACGTCGGGAGCCAGCAGGTTGATGACGCCGGCCATGACCCATCCGATGCGCCGGGCGGCCTCGCGCACGATTAACTCGACGGCTTTGTCACCGGACTTGATGGCGTCGGCGATGGCGCCGCTGCGGATGTTTTCAAGGTTGGAGCCCGCGGCCTTGAGAAGGTTCGGGGCTTGGCCCCGGTAAGCGGCGGCGGCGCAGTTGGCGGCGATGGACAAGCGGCTGGCGTAGGTCTCAAGACAGCCGCGCTGTCCGCAGCCGCAAAGGGGACCGTCGACGGTCACCGGCATATGGCCGATCTCCATGCATGATCCCGTCCGGCCGCGCAGGATGGCGCCTTCGTAGACGCAACCGCCGCCGATCCCGGTTCCGGGGAAAACGCCGACCACGCAGTGGGCGCCCTTGGCGGCGCCGAAGCGGAATTCGCCGTAGACCCCGGCGTCGACGTCGTTGGCGATCACGGCGGGACAGCCGAAAGCCTTCTCCATGGCGTCCTTGACGTGGGCGTTCCGCCATCCCAGGTTCGGAGTCTCGATGATGACGCCCTTGTCCAAATCCAGAGGCCCCGGACAGCCGAGCCCGATCCCGGCTAGCCGGCCGGGAGAAATGGCGGCGTCCTCGAGCGCTTCATGGATGGTTTTGACCATGCGCGCGAGCCCCGCCTGCTTGCCGATCTGGGCCTTGGTTTTTTTGCGCTTGCGCCCCTTGACGTTGTAGGCGCCGTCATAGACGCAGGCCATCATCTTGGTGCCGCCAAGATCAAACCCCACCCAGTGGTCCCTTTTTCCTGACGCCGCCATGGGCCTGTCCTTGCATTATTTTATTGTGAAGATCCAAGAATATACTAAATGAACGGTCTGTCTTGAAAGGCATTGTTGCTTTCGCCTGAAAATAACGCCATCGGGACCCTGTGGGCTTTGTTGTGGAAAAAAATAGCTGTGGATAGTGGGAGTAAATGCCAAAATTCCGTACGCCTTCTCGTAGCGCGACGTCGATGAAGCTGAATAATTCTGGGGGGAAACATAATGAGAACTTTATTGATTTTTGCTACGATTGTCCTTAATATTCTACACATAGGCCTTCCAAACCCCTCTTTGTTATTGGGGTTTCGAAATGTTTTTATATTTTCCTCTCCTTTGGCGTGTTTACGGCGTTCGTGACGGAGGAAAACAGGTCCGGGGATATTAAATGACCGAAGTGGCGTCCATTTCACAGCGTATCTGGGACATGAAGTACCGTCTCAAGACGGTTGATTCCCAGCCTGTGGATAAAACCATTTCCGAGACATGGCTGAGGGTCGCCAAGGCTTTGGCGGCCAACGAGAAAAACCCGCAAGCCTGGGAGCAACGCTTCTACGAAGCCATGGAGGATTTCCGTTTTTTGCCGGCCGGCCGCATTCTGTCCGGCGCCGGTTCGTCGCGCAACGTGACTCTGTTCAACTGCTTCGTCATGGGCGACGTCCCCGACGACATGGGGGGGATTTTCGACAGCCTCAAGGAGGCGGCCCTGACCATGCAGCAGGGCGGCGGCGTCGGCTACGACTTCTCCACCCTCAGGCCCAAGGGAGCCCCGGTCAAGGGCGTCGGCGCCGACTCCTCGGGGCCGCTGTCGTTCATGGACGTGTGGGACGCCATGTGCCGCACCATCATGAGCGCCGGCTCAAGACGCGGCGCCATGATGGCGGTGATGCGCTGCGACCATCCCGACATCGAAGCCTTCATCGCCGCCAAGGAGGAGCCGGGGCGGCTTCGCATGTTCAATCTTTCGGTCCTGGTCACCGACGCCTTCATGCGGGCGGTGAAGGAGGACGCCGACTGGGAGCTGTCCTTTGAGGGAGCCACCTTTAAAAGCCTGAAGGCGCGCGATCTGTGGGACAAGATCATGCGCGCCACCTACGCCTACGCCGAACCCGGCGTCATCTTCATCGACCGCATCAACCGCATGAACCCCCTGAACTACTGCGAGACCATCCACGCGACCAATCCTTGCGTCACGGCTGACGTCTGGGTGCAGACGGTCGATGGCCCCAGGCAGGCGCGTGACTTGATAGGAAAGCCTTTCAACGCCGTGATCAACGGAGAGCGCCATCCTTCGGGCGCTCAGGGGTTTTTCAAGACAGGGACCAAGCCCGTGGTCCGCTTGGAAACCCGCGAGGGGTATAAACTGCGTCTGACGGCGGATCACCTTGTTCTCAGAGCGGCGTCGAAAACCCGTTACGCGATTTCCCGCGAATGGGTGAAGGCCGGGGACTTGGCTCCGGGCGATCTCATTGTCATTCAAGATCACAGGAGCCTTCCCGGATGGCGGGGCGCGCACACCGAGGACGAAGGCTATTTGATCGGCTTTTTAATCGGCGACGGGGTGCTGAAAAAAGATGCGGCCATTCTTAGCGTCTGGGCGCGGCAGGCGACGGTCAACGGCGAAGACCTTCCTCAAGCCGATTCAGGCGTCATGGAACGCGTGTCCGAGGCGTTGGCGGCGATGCCCCATAGAGCCGACTTTCAAGGCTGGTCCAAAGTCAGCGGCCGTAACGAGTTCCGCGTCAAATCCGCCGCCCTAAGGGACCTCGCCTTCAGCCTTGGCGTTGAACCCAATAGTAAATCGATCACGCCGGCCATTGAACAGTCCTCAAGCGAATTCCACCGTGGTTTCCTGAGAGGATTGTTCGATGCCGACGGCAGCGTCCAGGGAACACTGGAAAAGGGCGTCAGCATCCGTCTCGCCCAAAGCGATTCGCCAAGACTCGAGGCGGTTCAGCGCATGCTGTTGCGTCTTGGCGCCGCCTCGGCCATTTACCGCGGCAGGCGGCCCGAGGGCCTTCGCTGGCTTCCCGACGGCAAAGGCGGATACAAGGAATACCCGTGCGCCGCCGACCACGAACTGGTCATCAGCCGGGAAAACATTGCAAGGTTCTCCCATTTGATTGGTTTTTCCGACCGGATCAAACAGAGTCGTCTTGAGGCGTCGCTCGCCTCTTACAAGCGCCGGCCCAACCGGGAGCGCTTCCTGGCGTGCGTCGCATCCATCGAGGAAGACGGCGTTGAGGACGTTTTCGATGTCCAGGTGCCGGGCGTCAACGCCTTTGACGCCAACGGCCTCTATGTTCACAACTGCGGCGAACAGCCGTTGCCGCCCTACGGCGCCTGTCTGCTGGGGTCCATAAATCTGGCGCGGCTGGTCAACGATCCCTTCGCCGAGAACGCCCACATTGACGAACAGGCGCTGAAGGAGCTGGTGTCCGTCGCCGTGCGCATGATGGACAACGTCATCGACGTCTCGCGCTTTCCCCTGCCCAGCCAGGAGCACGAGGCCAAGTCAAAGCGCCGCATCGGCCTCGGCGTCACCGGTTTGGCCGACGCCCTCATCATGTGCCGGGCGCGCTACGGCGGCAACGCGGCGGTTAGGTTGACCAGAATTTGGATGAAGGCCATCCAAAACGCAGCCTACGTGGCCTCCGCCGAACTGGCGGCGGAGAAGGGGGCCTTTCCCCTCTATGACGCCGAGAAGTACCTGGGCTCCGAGGCCATCCGCAATCTCGACGAGGACGTGCGCGCGGCCATCGCCGACAACGGCGTCAGAAACGCCTTGCTGACTTCGGTGGCGCCGACGGGGACCATCTCGCTGTTCGCCGACAATGTTTCCTCGGGCCTGGAGCCGGTGTTCAGCTTCCAGTACTCCCGTTACGTCATGTCGTCCGACGGCGAGCGCCGCGAGGAAGAAGTCAGCGACTACGCCTACCGACTGTTCCGCCGCGTGTTCGGCGAGGAGGCGCCGCTGCCGAGCTACTTCGTCGACGCCCAGAACTTGAGCCCTAACGACCATCTGGTGATGCAGTCCGCCGTACAGAAATACGTGGACAGCTCCATCTCCAAGACCATCAACGTGCCCGAAGCCATCGCCTTCGAGGACTTCAAGGACATTTACGTCCAGGCCTACGAGCTGGGCTGCAAGGGCTGCGCCACCTACCGGCCCAACGACGTCACCGGCGCCGTGCTGGAAGTCAGGAAAAGCGCCAAGGACGAGAACCAGCCGGAATTGCCCCTGGCTCCGCCCCAATCGGCTCTCAGCAAGCCGCAAGAGGTCGGCGACACCAGTTCCATCGTTCATCTCACCCAGCCGCTCGACCGGCCCGAGGCGCTGCCCGGAGCCACCTACAAAATCCGCTGGCCGGAGAGCGACCACGCCATCTACATCACCCTCAACGACATCGTTCAGGACGGACGGCGCCGTCCTTTCGAGGTGTTCATCAACGACAAGAACATGGAGCACTACGCCTGGATGGTGGCCCTGACCCGCATGATTTCGGCGGTATTCAGGCGCGGCGGCGACGTCTCCTTCGTCGTCGAGGAGCTGAAGGCCGTGTTCGACCCCCGCGGCGGCCACTGGATAGGCGGCAAATACGTGCCCTCCCTGCTGGCCGCCATCGGCGGCGTCATCGAGGGCCACATGATCAATATCGGCTTCCTCAAGGCCCAGGGCGCCCTGGCCGAGGACGAGATCAACCAAAAACCCAAGATCATGACCATTGGCGCTGGCGAGACCGGCGGCGGGGGGGCGTCCTCCGGCGCTGCCGACGCCCGCTTCCGCAATTGTCCCAAGTGCTCCCTCCCCAGCTTCATCCGCCAGGAAGACTGCGACGTGTGTACAAGCTGTGGGTATTCGAAGTGTAGTTAGGGGACCTCCCCCTCAACCCTTTCCAACAATCGATGCAGCGGGCCGTCAGGGACGCCGAGTTCGTCCATGCGTTCGATGACGTTTTTCAGGTAGTCCAGGCTGGAGCCTTCCGGGCCGTGGCCTTGCATGATGACTTGGGCCATTTGTTTTTGAGACAGGCCGCGGGCGTATTGGCGGTGGCCGCGCCGCGCCACGAAAGCTTGGGCGGTCACCGCGCGTCCGTCGTCGAGGCGGGCCATCAAGGATTTTCGGATGTAGGCGTTATGGACCAGTTCGCGTTTGTCCAGCATGGCGAGGGTTTCGCCGGCGTCCTTCGCCGCCACAAGAAAAGCGAGGCCCTTGCATGAACCGCCCCGGTCCAGTCCCATCACCAGTCCCGGGCGCCCGGGTGCGCCGCGGTAGACGATGGAATAGATGCAAAGCGCGCGGTGATAGCCCTTGATCAAGGCGGGCCGGACCTCCCGGTAAGGAAAGCCGGGCCGCCACATCAGCGATCCGTAGCCGAAAACCCAAACGCCGTCCTTTTGCTCCGCCATTTCCCTCGCTCCTTAGGGGGCGCTCCATTATAAAGAAAGTCCGTCAATGTTAAGAGTTCGCCCGCGAGTACGCCATGGCCCTGCCGCGCAAACATCAAATCCACGGCGCCTACAAGGCGCACCCCGCCCTTTATTACAGACCGCCGTCGCCGTTGCGGAAGATCAGGCGCGGGCTGCTCGTCATTGTCGCCGTGCTCGCCTTCAGTATGGTTTACGTCATTTACTGGGTGGGCGCGGCCTATTATTTCAGCCAAACGGTCACCGGCTGGCTGGAGGCGCACCGCGATGCGGGCTACCAGGTGGACTTCGGGGACTACCGGTTCAGCGGCTTCCCCGTTCTCTTCCGCCTGGATTTCAAGAATCCCTCTTTCGCCGCGCCGAACGCCCCAAACGCCCAGCCGCCTTGGGCGTGGCGGGGCGTTCACGCCGTCGCCGAGTCTTCGCCCTGGAGTCCGTTGACTTTGTCGGTCCGCGCGCCGGGCGAGCACAGCCTGGACATAACCCAAGACGGTGAAACCGTGACCTACGCCGGCTCCATTGGCGAGTTGACCGCTGTGCTTCCCCTTGGCGGAAGTTGGCCGCCGCAAGGGAAGCTGACCATCCGCGATCTGGACATGCGCGCCGAGGGCGGCGTGCGGGTCGCCGTGCGCCGGGCCGTTGTCGATATCAAGAGGCTGGGCGGCTCCGGCGCCGATCCTCAGACTCCCACCGTCAGGTTCGCCCTCGACGCCGGCGGGGTGACGGCGCCGGCCGCGTTCGCTTTGCCCTTTGGCGATTCCATCGCTCAATTGTTTCTGGAGGGACAGATTCTCGGCTACATCGAGCCGGGGCCGGCGCCGGAGTCCTTGGCCCGTTGGCGGGACGCCGGCGGCGTACTTGAAATAAGCCGCCTTAACGTAAACTATGGCCCTCTGAATATGTGGTCGGCCGGCGCCATGGCCCTTGATCCTCAACTCCAGCCCATCGGCGCCTTCACCGCCAAGGTCAAAGGTTTTTTCGAGGCGGTGTCTCGATTGCGCAAGGCTGGCCTGATTAACGGCAAGGCCGCCCTGACCGCCACGGTGATGTTGGGAGCCATGGCCAGGAAGTCCAAGGAGGGCGGTCCGTCCACGTTGAATCTGGCCTTCACCATACAGGACCGCAAGATTTACGCGGGTCCCGCGCCCCTCGCCGAAGTTCCCGCCATTCCTTGGAAAAAGGAAGTTCCAGGCGTTCCCTTGAATGAAAATGCGCGGGTCGGACAATAATTGAGGTCCAAAACCGCATTTTTTGCTATTATCACCGATTATGAAACAGCGCTTGCTTGCCGTCTTTCTGTTGATTGGCGTGATCGCCATGCCTTCCAGCCTCGTCTTGGGCGGGGAGGAGGCCGCAACGCGCAGCCGCTATCTCGCCGGGCAATTCCTGGTGGCGGCGCCGAAAATGGCCGATCCGCGTTTTAAACGCACGGTCATATACATGATTGCCCATGACGCCGAGGGCGCCATGGGCTTGATCGTCAACCGCCCCTTCGGCTCCGGCCGCCTGAGCGCCCTGATGGAGGGATTCGGCGTCAAGGAGCCAATCGCCAAGGAGTTGGACGGCGATGTCCGCCTGCATTACGGCGGCCCTGTCCAGCAGGGGCGCGGCTTCATCCTGCACAGCAGCGACTACAAGGACGTGGGCACCACCATCGTTAGCGGCGACGTGTCCATGACGTCGCGCGTAGAGGTTCTTATGGCCATCGCCGAAGGAAAAGGCCCCAAGCACAGCCTCTTCATCCTCGGTTACGCCGGTTGGGGGGCGGGACAACTCGAAAACGAAATGGCCCGCCAGGATTGGACCACGGCCCCGGCGGAACTGGACATGATCTTCAGCGATGATCCCGAAAGCGTCTGGCGAAAAGTGAGCAAGGTGTCGGGGTTGGAGCTGTAGCTGTAGAAAACCATTAGAACGGAAGAAAATTTCCTGCATAAACAACTTGTTAAAACTCTTTATACAGTATGTTGTGTATAGAAATCCGCCAGTTTACTCTCCCTTCCCCACCAGTTTCATATTCTCAGGCTGGTCCTGTTTGGCCTTGATGACGTCGCGGCGGATTTCGCGGGTGCGGGCGAAGGTCTCGGCGAGGCTGTCGCCGTCGCCGTTGCGGATGGCGTCTTCCAGCGCCCTCAGATCCTCGCCGAAGCGGTCCAGCATATCGAGGATGGCGTCCTTGTTGGCGAGGCAGATGTCGCGCCACATGACCGGGTCCGAGGCGGCGATGCGCG
>CAJXGZ010000042.1 GCA_913053795.1 uncultured Rhodospirillales bacterium
GGGGGCGCCCCCGCGACCCCCGACGGGCTGCATACGCGATCTCTATGGGTTATTATTAGTGCAGGTTGGTATTATGCCACAGTCCGATGCATCCATAAACGGCGCTTTGGCGAAGCCGGGCGTTCTTTCAAAGCTGCCCCTGGTCAAGTTGACGCTGGACGCCCTGTTGCCGCCCCAGTGTTTGGGCTGCCGCGCCATCGTCGAAGAGGCCGGCGCGCTGTGCCCTGAGTGCTGGGACGAAATCGACTTCGCCGCCCCGCCCCATTGCGAGGCCTGCGGACTGACCTTTGAGTTCGATCCCGGGGAGGCCTTATTGTGCGGCGCCTGCGTGCGCGAACGTCCCGTTTACCGGCGCGCAAGAATGGTAATGGCTTACGGCGAAATCAGCCGCCGGCTTGTCATTACGTTTAAGCATGGCGACGGCTGCGACGCCGCCCCCGCGTTCGCGCGCTGGATGGTCCGCGCCGGAGGCGGCCTGATCGCCGCGGCCGATCTTGTGGCCCCGGTTCCTTTGCATTGGACGCGCCTGTTCGCCCGGCGTTACAACCAAGCGGCCTTGCTGGCTTTGGAAATCGGCAAGCAATCCGGCGCCGTCATTGTTCCCGATTTGCTGGTCCGGCGGCGAAGAACGCGCTCCCAAGGCGGCCTTGGGCCAAAGGAGCGGCGGCGAAACCTGAAAGGCGCCTTCATGGCGCGGCCCTCCCAGATTCAAATAATCAAAGGAAAAACCGTGTTGCTCATTGATGACGTCATGACCACGGGCGCCACCGCCTCGGCTTGCGCGAAAACGCTTCTTGACGCCGGCGCCAAGTCGGTGGACGTCCTGACCCTGGTTAAAGTCATGAGTCCGGCTTATTAATTCATTTTGGAGATTCTTATGGCCGAAGTTGTCATATACGTCACGCCCACATGTCCCTTTTGCAAACTTGCAAAGGACCTGTTGAAGAAAAGGGGCGTGAAGTACGTTGAAATCGACGTCTTGGCCTCGCTCAATCAGCGTAAGGAAATGGCCGAGCGGGCCGGAGGCTCGAGCAAGGTTCCGCAGATTTTTATCGACGGCGAGCATGTGGGCGGGTGCGATGAGCTTTATGAACTGGATTTCGACGGCGGACTGGATTCTTTGCCGGAAACAGAAAAATAGCCATGTCCTTTAAAGCCGCTTGCGTTCAAATCAACGCGGCCCGCGATGCCGCGCCAAACATCGAGGCCGCCGCCAAATGGGCGCGGGCCGCCCGCGCGGAAGGGGCGGAGCTGATCCTGTTCCCGGAAAACGCCTCCATGATGGAGCCGGACCACAAGCGCCTGTTGGAGAAAGCCGTTACCCAGGACGAGGATGCGGCGCTCAAGGCCTTTCGCCAATTGGCGCTTGAAACCGGCGCCTGGATTCTTATCGGCTCTCTTCCCATACGTCTCGCCGGGGACAAGGTGGCCAATCGCTCGTTCCTGGTTAACGCCCAAGGAGAGATCGCCGCTTATTACGATAAAATCCATATGTTCGACGTCGACTTTGGCGGCGGTGAAGCCTACAGGGAGTCCGAAGAGCGCGAACCGGGCTCCCGCGCCGTTATCGCCGATGCGCCCTGGGGCAAGCTCGGCATGTCCATCTGTTACGACGTGCGTTTTCCCCATCTATACCGGGCGCTGGCCAAGGGCGGCGCGCGATTCCTGACGGTCCCCGCCGCCTTCACCCGCTCCAGCGGCGAAGCCCATTGGCATGTGTTGTTGCGGGCGCGGGCCATCGAGAACGGCTGCTTCGTCTTCGCTCCCGCCCAGTGCGGCGAACATGCTCAAGGGCGGCGGACTTTCGGTCATTCGCTGATCGTCGATCCCTGGGGGACGGTGCTGGCCGACGGCGGAGACGGCGCGGGCTTCGTCATCGCCGAGATCGATCCTTCATTGGCGGATGAGGCCCGGCGCAAAATCCCTTCGCTCACCCACGACCGCCCGTTCCGGCTGGAGGAGGCGTAGTCCTTTTGGTGTATGTACAGGGAAGACGCCGCCTCTTTAGGATAATGGGTCGCCAACAGTGCGTGGCTCCGCGGATGAAGACCGATAACACAAAACTAACGCCCTTCCCGTTCTCTAAGCGGCGTTATCTTATTGGTCTCATTTTTATGGCCGCCCTGATGTTGGCGATGGTCCTCGGACTGCTGACGTTCCTCTACGGCGCGGGCGCTAAAATTTTGGAGAAATCCGTCCCCTTGGTCCACGCCAGCGTCGAGACGCAGCTCCAGTTAAGCCGATTTCGTCTGTTGTACGAGGAGATGATCCAGAGAGACTCCTCGTTCGCCAAGGAAAACTTGTGGAGGCGCCTCAAGGAGGCCGTTCACCATAACCGCGTCATGCTTGAAGGCGGCGTGATTCCGGAAGGCCGGGTCTATCCGCTTGAAAACCCGCAACTGCGGGCTTTGGCCGAGCGTTCCGGCGCTCTTATCCAGGAGTTGGGGGAGTTGGCGGCGGCCCGCTTGAAAACAAACAAAAATAACGTGGCTGGAACCAAGATCAGCCAGCGTTTCGGCGTCATTTTCAAAGAGGCCCTCAAACATTTGGGGGGTGTCGACAGAGGGATCATGGCGAACGTCGACAGCCAGCTCTTGCGCTTTCGTTACACGGCCTTTTCACTTGCCGCCATCATCATCGTTCTTGCCGTTATGGTCGGGTTTTATTTCTTTCGCTATGAACGCCAACGCCTCCGAACGGAAGTAAAAATCCGTGAATCCCATGAAGGCTTGGAGCTGCGGGTCGAACAGCGGGCTCGTCAGTTGGCGTGCGAAATCGAAGAACGCAAGCAGGCGGAAGAAGCGCTGAAAACGGCGCGCGGCGATTTGGAGCAGAGGGTGAAGCAACGGACCGCCGAGCTAAAAAAAATCCATGACGAACTGGACATGCGGGTCGCGCGGCAAACCCATCAGTTGCTGGAAAGCGAAGGAAAGTTCCGCTTGATGGCGGAGAACATCCCGAGCGTTTTCTGGATTTTCACGCCGAACCTCGATGAGATGATCTACGTGAGCCCCGCCTACGAGACCATATGGGGCCGCAGTTGCGAGAGCCTATATGAGTCCCCCAAATCCTTCTTGAACACCGTCCACCCGGACGACCTGGAAAGCGTGCGCGAAAAGAAAGGCGTGAAAGAGGGTGAAACGAGGGACATGGAATACCGGATCATCATGCCCTACGGCTCCGTCCGCTGGATCCATGACCGCGGCGTCCCGGCATTCGATGCGAAAAGAAACGCCACCCTGATAGCCGGTCTCGCCACCGACATCACCGAACGCAAGCTGGCGGAGGAAAAAATCATGGAGTTGGCGAAGTTTCCCGAATTGAACCCCGGCCCGGTGATGCGGTTTTCCATGGATGGCGAACTCCTCTTCGCCAACAAGGCTTCCGAATGCCTCTTGAATCTCTTTAAGTGTAAAGTCGGGGGAACGCTCGATAAGAACTGGCTTAAGACCTTCAATGAGTCCGTGCAAAGCGATGGAACCGGCGAGATGGATTGCGCCTGCGAAACGTCAGACTGCAATTCTCGTAAGCATACGTTTTCCCTGCTCATCAAGCATATTCCCGAAACGGGCAGCATCTACGTTTACGGCCGCGACATCACCATGCGCAAGCAGGCGGTCGTAGCGCTTAAAGCCGCCCATGACGAACTGGAGCAGAGGGTGAAGCAGCGGACCGCCGAACTGCAATCGGCGAAGGAGGAAGCTGAGCAGGCCAACAAAGCCAAGACCGGATTCCTCGCTGCCGCCAGCCACGACTTGCGCCAACCCATGCAGGCCTTGAACCTGTTCGTCAGTGTCTTGTCGAACCGCGAACACGACGAAAAATCCCGCGATATCATCAACAAAATCGAAAGATCAACCAATGCGCTGGAAGATCTGTTGAACGCCCTACTCGACATTTCCAGGCTGGAAGCAGGCATCGTCACGGCGAAGCCAATCGACTTCCACATAAGCGATCTGCTGGAGCGTCTGGGAGATGAATTCAAGCCCCTAGCGGCTGAAAAAAGATTGAAATTGCGCATGGAGCCATCGGACGCCATGATTCACAGCGACCCAACCTTGCTTACGCAAATCCTTCAGAACCTGCTGTCCAACGCCATCCGCTACACAAAACAGGGAGGAATCGTTTGCGCATGCAAACGGAAAGGCGACAATCTACGGATCGAGGTCCAAGACACCGGCGACGGCATTCCTGAATCACAAATGAAAAAAATATTCCAGGAATTCCACCAGATTGAAGAAAATTCCGGTGGGCTGGGACTTGGTCTTTCCATCGTCGACAAATTGGCGCGGCTGCTTGGACAGCAAATCGACGTTTCCTCCACCTTGGGGAAAGGCTCGGTCTTCGCCATGGAGGCGCCCTTGGCCGGCGCTCCCTTGAAAAAGGCCGAAGCGGCCCAGCCCTTGCCGCAAGCCAAGATCAATAACGCCTTTATCCTTGTCATCGACGACGAAGCCGACGTCCTGGCGGGAATGGAAGTGCGGATCAAAGCTTGGGGCCATAAGGTGCTGACGGCGCAGTCCGGCAAAGACGCCCTTAACGGCTTGACGGACTGCGGGCGCATTCCCGATCTTATCATCTCCGATTACCGCCTCAGCCGCAAAGGCGAGACCGGAAGCAAGGCCATTCGCGCGATTCAAAAAAAACTGAAAGCCGATATTCCGGGACTATTGATCACCGGCGACACCGGTCCCGGGCGGTTGCGCCAAGCCAAGAGGAGCGGCTTTAGATTGCTCCACAAACCCGCTCATCCCATCGAGTTGCAACAAACAATCAACGAAATGCTCATCTCGGCTAAATAGGGATAAGCCCCAGCCGCGCCGCCTCGAGAACGGCTTTGGTGCGGTTGCCGGCCTTGAGGGCGCTCAATATTCTGCGGACATGAATTTTTACCGTCGCCCCCGAAATACCCAAGGCCAAGGCGATTTCCTTGTTTGATTGCCCCTTGGCCAACAAGACGAGAACCTCTTGCTGGCGGGGCGTCAGGACCGGAACGGATTCAGGGTCAATTTCGCCGCCGGCCTCCGGTTGTTGAGGCGCCCGCTCAGAACTTACCTTTTTAAGCAACGCCGGCGGCAGATAAGTTCCCCCCGAAAAAACCAGTTTCAGGGCGTCCATCAAGATTTCTCCGGACGAGGATTTGGGGATGTAGCCGGCGATGCCGATGTCCAAAGCCTCGGAAATGTCGCGGTAGTCGTCGGACGCCGAAATGACGACGACCGGCAAGTCCTGGAAGCGGTCATGAAGCTTACGCAAAGCGTCTCGCCACCCCATGCCCGGCATATCAAGGTCAATCAACACCAAGTCGAGGCTGTCCTGCTCTTCGGCCAGCCTCAACGCCTCTGTGAAATCACTCCCCTCTAATATCTGGACGTTCTCATCCATTTGCTCAAGTTGCAGCCGCAATCCGGCGCGGAAAAGCGCATGGTCGTCGCCGATAAGAACCTTCATCCCCGTCTTTCCTTGTCCGCCGACAATAGTACGTTACACCTAAAGGAGTAATACTTCAGCATAAAAGACAAGTAAGGGGTTTTTGATATAAATCACGAAATCGTCATTTTTTTTAAAAGAGTGATAATTATGGGTGAGTGCTTAGAGGATCAACGTCAAAACGCCCCCCTGGAACAACAGTCATGCATTTCCAAGCAACCCCCATGGAATAATTATTTAGTCAAGTTTCTGCCTGCGCCCGCGCCCCCCACGGTTAACGATTGTGCATGCAGAGGGCTCCCGGACATCTTCCGGGAGCCCTAATATGTTCACCCGAAGGAAAAATCAGCATGAAGAACGTCGGGGAAATCAACGCCAAGGCGCCAATTTGCAAATACCGCCTTTAACTTTCACCGCATAAAATAGAGGAGCGTCAAAAGACATGTCCCCCGAAATTCAGATAATCATTCAGGAAAAAGCATATTCGATCTGGGAAGCCGAAGGCCGTCCAAGCGACAGGGGCCTGGACCACTGGCTTAAGGCGGAAGCAGGCGTCACCAACAACAAAATCAAATCAAACCGCAAACCCCGGCCCAAGAAAGCCGCCGCCAAGGCCGAAAAATAAGGCCACTAGCACAGCGGCGGCCAAGCCGTTCAGAGCATCTTGGCGAATTGATCCTGATGGACGGCCGCGATGCGTTGTTTAACGCCGGGAAGCGGCCCCTTATCGACAAGGCCGTGCTCATAGGCGACCACCTGCAAGCGGCCCCGCGTCAGCTCCAGAAGCTCGCCGGTCTTCAGGAAATGGTCCGGATTGCGGGGACGAGAGAAATGTTCGTTGCCCTCGGCGAAGGTTTCATAAATGAACGCGCCGCCCTCTTCGAGGGCGCCCAACAGGAAAGGCAGCAGGGGCCTGTGCAGATAATTGCAAACGACAACGCCGGCGAAGCGGCGTCCGGCCAACGGACCTGCGCCGCTAAAAACGGGTTCTTCGGCCTCCAGATCGGCCTCGATCACTTCTATCCGGCCTTTCAGGCCCGCCACATGGGAGATATCCCGGTCGACGGCGGCCACATGATGCCCAAGGTCCAGAAAAAGCCGGGAATGCCTGCCCCCGCCGCATGCCACATCCAACACCGCTCCCCCCTTCCGGACCAGCGGGGCGAAGCGGCGCACCCAGGGCGACGGCTCGCGGATCTTCAGATGGCGGGCCTCGCCGTTAAGTTTTTCCGCGTTTTTCATTTTTTAACATTTCCGCATATATATTTACCCAATTCAAAAATTCACTATAATATTTCTCCACAAGCGGCATAACGGACTTTTATTATGATTCTTTTTGAACTGAGTTGCTCCGGCGGGCATCAATTCGAAGCATGGTTCAATAGCAGCGCTTCCTTCGATGAGCAAAGCGCCTCGGGCGCTATCGAATGCCCATTCTGTGGCGATCAGCATGTGAACAAGGCGCCCATGGCGCCGAACCTAAGCAAAGGCGCGGACAAAGCGAACGCGGCTGAAACGCGGGCCAGGGAAGTGGCCAGGCAGATATTAAAAGCCGTTGATAAACTTCGCGGAGACGTCGAGGAAAACTGCGATTACGTCGGCGGCGAATTCGCCGAAGAGGCCCGCCGCATCCATTACGGGGAAACCGAAGGGCGCAATATTTACGGCGAAGCGACCGATGAAGATGTCTCCGAACTGGACGAAGAAGGAATAGTATTTTCCCGCATTCCCTTTCCCTCGCGCAGAGACGATTAGCGTTATTCATATTGTTTGATGAGTTTTTCTTCCTTCAGAAGCCAAAATCTGATAATATTATTGACGATTATTTTGTCGCCTGGAGTGTATTGATAATTTCCCCCGCCACTGTTCGTTAGTTTTTTAGAAAGGAAAGCCCATGAATGACACCACAGCTGAAAAACCCACAATATCCAACATCGCTAGCGTCGCTGTCGCTGTCATTGTGATCGGCTTGGCGACCATTGTCGTGTCTCAGCAGGGCGACTTGAAGGAAGCGGTGAGAGCATTGGCGATCGTATCCGCCAAGTGCGCCAAGTAATTTTTTTGCGGCTTATTTTATGGGGGGGCGGGCGTTCCCCTCATCATTTTGAAACTAGAGCGCTTTCCGGCCAAAACCGGTCATTCTGACGTTATTCGGAGAGGCAGTCCGCAAGGCGCGGTCCGTAGCGCGATGCAGCGCATCGCACGAGGGGGCGCAACGTAGCGGATGCCCGCCGAATGGCGTCAGAATGACCGGTTTTGGCCGGAAAGCGCTCTAACTCCGCCTGAGCCTGGACAACAGCGTCGAGTTGTCCC
Organism: uncultured Rhodospirillales bacterium; assembly: GCA_913053795.1. Taxonomy (GTDB): domain Bacteria; phylum Pseudomonadota; class Alphaproteobacteria; order Rhodospirillales; family 2-02-FULL-58-16; genus CAJXGZ01. Next base: position 7,744 of record CAJXGZ010000042.1, read on the forward strand.
ATTTGGGCTGGCGGTCCTCCACCATGACGCTGTGAGACCCGGCGTCTCCATCCGATGCGCGCCCATCCGATGCGCACAATGTAATTTGCGTCCAGCGCGCCACCACTTCATTGTTGATGTCATCCAGGATGGCCATCGCCGTCTCTTCCAGGGAGTCCCACGCCAAGCCATCCAGCGACTTAAGGTACAAGGCGAAGGATTCAGGCTCCATGACCAATTTATCGGGGACATAGCGCAGGCGCACCGGGGAGATCCCGGTGCGCCCCTCAAGGGTGCTGACGCAGTCCAGCCGGCTGTCGGGGCTGGGGCGGGTTTTCAAGGCGCCGCGTCTTTCAATCCTGTCCATTGATTGCATTGTACTCGTTGTTCAGACAGACTCTAAACGATCAATCCGTCTTTGCCGCCGTCATCGGCTATTTTCTCCACCGCAACCTCAATAAAATTAGGCGGCGACGCCTGGAAGCTGACGCCTCCCTTAACGCCGGTCAGATCGGACGCCTCCTGGAATATTCCGCGGATGCCGTTTTGCATCTTCTCGGGCAGGCGGTTTTCGGTGCGCACGATCAAGTCCATATGTTTTCCCTTGTTTTTCAGTAATCCGTCAAGCTGAAGGCGGCCGAGCTTGGTGAGATCAACATCGATGATGAAACGGGTGTTTTCCTGCTCTTCGCCGTCTTCACCCTCGCCCCCATGCCGGCGGGTCAACATGCGGATTTGCTCAAGCTCGGCGCCGTTATAGAAAGGAACCAGCGATATGCGCCAGTCTCCCGTCGGCGTCGGCTCCCTGGACATCCGTCCGAGAGCGTTAAAGTCGTCCCGAAGGCGGTTGAGAAGGCTTGGCTTGACGCTTTGGAGAGCCCTGTTGGGACCGTCGCCCAACCAATTGCGGAGGTTGCCGCCGCGCAACGCCGACAGGAAAAACAAGACATTGGCCGCCAATTGGGAATTGGCCCTGGGCATGACGTTGTTAAGGAGTTGCTGGGCGGTGGCGGGGTCAAACTCCTGCATGGCCGCCATCGCCTCGCTAAGGCCCGGCCACTGGCGCGACACGAACATGCCCGCGCCGGCGCCATGGATGAATGTCTGAAGCGGCGCCTGGGGAAGCGTCGGCTTGCCGATGACTTGAAGGATCAGTGAGGCGCCTTCGGGGAGAGACGCGCGCGCGGCCAGGGACATCTCCCCGGCCCCGGTCATGACAATGGGGCCGCCCGACGGCGTCGCTCCGGTGACGACGGCGTTCAAGGTCCGCCCGGCGCTCAACGTCGCCGAGCCCGCTTGCGGCAGTGATAGCAAGGGGCCGCCGGGCCGGGCCGGTTGGATGGACACGACCTTGACCCCCACCCGGCTTCCAGCCGGGAAAGGCGCCTGGGCGCCTGGGGAGGAATTGGTTGTTCGGGGCGCTCCCTGGGCGGACGCGGGAGCGGCGGACGCCGCCGCCGGACGGCCCAGGCGGCCCAGGCGGCCCAGATGGCCTTGAACGCTTTGCCGTCCCTGAGCGGCGCTGGCGGCCGGAGCGCCTTTGGTTGCGCCTTGAGGCGCTGGAGCGCCTGGCTGGGGAAGTCTCCCCGCCTGTCCCCCCCCCCGTCCCCCCGCCTGTCCCCCGGCTAGCCCCCGGGTCAGTCCCCCGGCCAGCCCTTGAGGCGATCTAATCAATGTGGCGGTCACCGTGCTGCCCACGGTCAAGTTGAGCAAGGGCGTCCTGGCGGCAGCGACTCCCGGCCGCGCTCCGGCGGCGGTGGGAGCCCGCCCTCCTTGCGTTTGTCCTTGAAGCCCTGCCGCGCTTTGTCTCGGCGCCTTGCCGTTTATGGCGAGAATCTGGAGTTGCGCCTGGGGGCGAAGGCTATGGAGCTGCATCGTCAACAAGGCGCCCCGGGGCAGGATGAGGGGAGTCTGAATAGAGAAAGCGCCCAGGGACGTTTGCAGCTGAAAGACGCCCTTGGCGTCCTGCTGAACGACCGCGCCCTTGAGCAATGCGCCGAGGGCCTGCTGGGTCAAGGCCGCCGGCGGATTGGGAACCAGAACCACTGGCAAAGGCGCCGGCGGCATCGGCTGGGGAAGCGGTTGTGGCGGGACGACGGTGGTCATGGCAGGCGCCTAGGGTCCAGACTCATTCATGATTTCATCAATTTTACAGCGATTTTATCCAAATCCTCCACGGCTTCGGCGTTGGGGGAGCGGGTCAGGATTGACACTTGATTGCGGATGGCCTCGGCCACCTTGCTGTCGCGGCGGACGACGCCGAGCAACTCCGGCGAAATCTTCAGGAAACCCTCGCAAGCCTTGAGCAAGGTGTTGTAGGTGCGCTCGCCTTCGCGGATGGAGTTGGCCATGTTGACGACGATTTTAATGTCGGCGCCGGGCCGCTCCATGTGGGTGATCTTGATGAAGGCGTAGGCGTCGGTCAGCGACGTCGGCTCGTTGGTGGCCAGCACCAGACAGGAATTGGCGCTGCGGGTAAGCTGGCGCACCGTGCGCTCGACGCCGGCGCCGAGGTCCAGGATCACTTTGTCATAACCAGCGGCGAGCAGCGCCAAGTCATCGCCAAGAATTTGCAGCCGGTTCGACGCGATATTGGCGAGGCCGCCCGATCCCGAACGGCCGGCGATAATGTCGAATTCTCCGTCCTCGAAGGGAAGAACCGCCTGGTTCAGCGTCAAACGGCCGGTAAGAACGCTTCCAAGGTCATGCTTGGGCATGAGGCCCAGTTGAATATCCAGGTTGGCCAAGCCGAGATCGCCGTCAAACAGCAGGGTGCGGACTTTCTTTTTCGCCAGGGTGTGAGCCAGGGTAATGGCGAACCATGTTTTGCCGACGCCTCCCTTGCCGGAAGCGACCGCAATCATGTTGCGCCCCTTGGCGCGGGCGGCGGGACGGGGTGCGAAGTTGGGATCTGGCGTCATGATGCGGCCTCGATCTGGTAAAAGGTTTCGTTTGAATTCGTCGAATGGGGCATGAACAGACGGGCCAGGGAGACCGAATTGATCGGACTGAGGCCGTCGGAAATATGAGGCGTAATGCTGACGTTGCAAAATGTCATTTTAGCGGCGTCGGCCGCCGCCAGGACGCCGCCCAGCCGGCGCGCCATGTCAAGGCGCGTGACGAGCAGACGTTTGACGCCGACGGTGGCGAAGGAGGCGGCGATGTCGGCCATTTCCAAAGCGTCGCCGCCGGCCGCCAGGACCAGCACCGGCTCGGCTCCGGAAACCATGGTCAGTTGGTCCAGTTGATCCATTTCGGTGTCGCTGAAAGGGTTTGTTCCCTGGGTGTCGATGAGAATCAGGCCTTTCTTGGCGCCGTTGGCGCCCTTCGCCTTTTTCACCGCCTCGCCAAGGGCGCTCGTGGTGTCGGCGGTCTGGAGGTCAAGCTTGAGAATGCGGGTGAAGGCTTCAAGCTGCTCGACGCCGCCGGCGCGGCGGGTGTCGGTGGTGATCACGTCCACCAACGCTTGGGCCAAGGTGGAGCGGGCGGCCAGCTTGGCGCATGTTATGGTCTTGCCGGCGCCGGGCGGCCCCACCAGCATGATCGGCTTGTCTTCGCCGGGCTCGGCCCCAGATTCAGCCAGCGGCGAGAAATCAAAGTCGGCGTCCATGGCCCCGGCGAAAGCCATGGTCGGATTTTCATCCGCCAGGGCGCCGGCGGCCTCGGTCAGGCGATCAACAAGCCTCGCCGGCGCGCCATGGAAGGTCAAGACCTGGCGGATGGTGGCGGCGACGTCAACGGGTTCGTCCTCAATGCGCTCGGCGATGTCCTTATCATCGATGGGCGCCTCC
>CAJXGZ010000043.1 GCA_913053795.1 uncultured Rhodospirillales bacterium
TGGATGAATTGGTGTACTTCGACAAATGGGGCAACGGCTCCAACGGCTCCAACTCCCTGCTGGAGCGCATGCGCGAAGACATGGACCTGGCCAGCCGCGGCGAATTCATCAGCAAGCGGTTTGGATAAGAGCTAAGCGTAAATCTTGCCGAAGCGGTTGGCGATGAAGTCCTTGAAGCCGGCCTCCTCCTGGCGCACGAAACCGGTCGCCGGCAGTTTGCCGTCCCGGTGCAGATCGACCATGGCGCAAATTCCCGCCGTCGTGGTTTTCTGGATGGCGCTCATGGGTGTGTTCTGGCCTGAGCCTTCGGCGTCGCCGTAAATCTTCTTGGCGTAGCTTTCCTGGGTCAGCAGGCCGCCCTGCTTGCCGGTCACGGTGACGAAGATCAACGCCACGTCCTGGCGGGTGACGGGGATGCCGTGCTCGATAAGTTTTTTGAATTCGTCGCGGTGCTCGCACAACTTGAGGTCACGGGCCAGCATCTGCACCATGTTCCGGCGCCCGGGATAGCGCACGGTCTTGTAATTGAGGTTGCGCACCTTTCCGTCAAGGGATTCGCACAAGGCGCCGGCGCCGCCCGACGTGCTGAAGGCTTCGTAGTCGACGCCGTCAAGAGAAAAACTCTCCAACCCCTCAAGGGGAAGCAACTCGCGGCGCTGGCCGTCGTGGATGGCCTCGCAGGGATTGCAGTACTCGTTAATCAGGCCGTCTGTGCTCCAGGTCAGATTGTATTTGAGCGAATTATCGGGAAACTGCGGCAGGGCGCCCACCCTGAACCTGACGTCATGGGGCGTATCGAACCCCTTCACCAAGTGGTTGGCGACGATGGAGATGAAGCCGGGCGCCAGCCCGCACTGGGGAACGAAGACGCCCGCCGGCGCCTTCAGCCAAGGCCATGACCTTGCGCGCCACGCGCACATCCTCGGTAAGGTCGAAATAATGAACCCCGCGCGCCTTCGCCGCCTCGGCCACCGTGACGTTAAGGAAGTAGGGAAGGGCGCTGACGACAACATCAAAGCCGTCCAGGCCTTGGCTCAACGCCTCGCCGCCGGCGGCGTCCAGAACGATTTTCTCCACGTCATCGCGGCCGCGCGACTCCAGGGTTTGCGCGTCGCCATCCGCCAGGGTGACGTTGTAATCTCCGGCGTCCGCCAGACTCCCGGCGATGCTGACGCCGATCTTGCCGGCTCCGAGCACGAGGACCTTGGTCATGCCGAATTCTCCCGAAGGCGTTGTTTTAATAAATATAGTTTAGCTGAATGTTTGCCGAAAGCTTCCGGATAAAACAGGCAATATGCGCGCACAGCCGCGCGTTACCGCCTCTCGGCCGTTTCGCCGCCTGGAAATTGGCGTATTTGAAGAAGGAAAAAGCGGATAGGCTGTTAGCCCTGTCTCGCCTTGAAACGCGGGTTGCGCTTGTTGATCACGTAGACGCGGCCGCGGCGTCGCACGATACGGCAATTTTTATCGCGCACCTTCGCCGATTTCAGTGAATTTCTAACTTTCATGGCCTAAATCCTCGTGTTTAGCGCGTCCAAGAGCCGAAAGCCCTGGAGGCGCGGAAATTAAAGGGCGCCGGGCTTTCTGTCAACATTTCAAGGGAATCGTCTTAGATTGTCCTCAATTACAGGTGCGGGTATTCCTCCTTGGCCTCGGCGATCAGGCGCTCGGTGGCGGTCTCTATGGCGTTTTCCATCTTTTCCATGAATTTTTTGTTGTCCAGTCCCGGCTCTATGGGCTCAAGGAACTCAATGGTGATGACTCCCGGCTTTTTGATGAAGCTCCTGCGGCTCCAAAACAGGCCCGAGTTCAAGGCCACCGGAACCACCGGCGCGTCCGAAAACCTGTACAAGGCGGTCACGCCCGGCAGGTACGCGGACTTTTCCCCGGGCGTTGTGCGCGTGCCCTCGGGGAAAATGATGATTTTATTTTCATCGTCAAGGGCGTTGCGCGCGACGCGCACCAATTTCTTGAGGGCGGTGGCGCCGAGATCGCGATTGACCGAAATGGCCCCGGCCCTCTGGGCGACGGGGCCGTAGAAAGGAAGTTTCGTCAACTCCTCTTTCACGATGTAGGCCGGTTTATCGAGAAGAATAAGGAAAACAGCGGTGTCCCAGGCTGATTGATGCTTGCTTGAGTAAATAACGGGACCGGTGAGAATGTTCTCTTCGCCGGTAATCCGGTAATCAAGGCCGACCACGCGCTTGAGAACGCCGAAAAGAATGATCGCCCATGCCTTCACGGCCCAGGTCATGTAGGCGCGGGGGAAAAGCAACAGCGGGCATAAAAAGAAAAGAATATAGAGGCTGGTGAACACAAACATGAACATGTTGAAAACCAGCGAGCGTAACGCGCTCATGACGATCCGCCTAAATTCAGAAGTTTGCCGGCGCGAAGCCGCAACCAGACAAGAAGAAACTTGTTGTATTCGCCGACGATCAGACTGGCGGTTCCCGGCCACGCCCACCAGCGGTCCCGTTTAACGAACCTGGAAAATACGGGATGCGGGATGAAGGCGGCTTCCGGCAACGCTTGGCGGAACTCCAGCAGACTACGGGGCATGTGGTAGTTAGAGGTGACGATGCGAATGGAGTTGATCCCCCGCCGGCGCGCCCAGGCGGCGGTCTCGGCGGCGTTGCCGGTGGTGTCATCGGCGCTGTGGCCGATTTCAACGCAGCATTCAAACCCCTCCGGAGCGCGTTGGGACAGCTCTAGAAGCTTGTTGACGTCGACCCCGAGATAGACGCCGGAGATAAAAAGCTTCCCGGCCATTTTGGCGGCCAGCAACTCCAGCCCCTCGCTTAAGCGTCCGCTGCCGCCAGTCAGCACCACGATGGCGCCGGTCTGGGTGGTTTTGTCCCTGACCTCGATGGGAATGGCGGCGGCGAAGCGAAACAAGCCGACGCCCCATGTGACGGCGGCCAACGTCAAGCCCGCCAACAGCCCAAGTAATATTTTTCTAAAATCGAGGCGCCGCCCCTGAAGCTTCGTTTTCATCATTCACAATTCACATCATCTTGTTCAGGGATCGGGTCACGGTCATGCGGGCGGTCAACATGGCGACCATGGCCACGGCCAGCGGCAAAGCGATCAGGGCCGCCCAATGGAGCGCGCTCAACGAAATCGCCGGAAGGACGCCGGTCTCCATCCTGGACGCCAGGGATCCTACCCCAAGAAGAGAAGCCACCGCCATGGCCAGTCCGAAACCGCCGCCCTTGAGCCCCAGGACCAGAACGCGGCTGGCGAATTGCTTGGCGATATAGGAATCCTGAGCGCCGATATGGTGCAGCACCTCGATGGCGTCCTGATGAATGGCGAGGCCGGTGCGGGTTGTGAACGCCACGGTGCCCACGGTGACAAGACAAACAAGCGCCACCACCAAAACGGCCAACCCTTTAACCGTCTCCATAAGACGGATCAGCTTCTTGAGCCAAATCCGGTGATCGTCGATGGACGCCCCGGGCGCCGCCGCCTCAAGCCGTCTGGACAGGTCCGCCATGTCCAGATTCGCGCCGTCTTCAAGCTCCACGTCAATGAGATGGGGAAGGGGAAGGTCGCCGGCGACGCCGAGGGAGCCCAGCCACGGCTCCAACAGGGCCATGATCTCATCATCGCCGATGCTCTCGGCGTGGATCACGCCAGGGGTGGAGCCCAGAACCTCCAACGCCGCCTTGATGCGTTTTTTTTCTTTTTGAGCATTCTCCTCCAGCGGCGCGATCTGAACCGTTAGGACGCCGCTTATTCCCTTGTTCCAGCGCGCCATCGTGGCGTTCAACACCATGGCCCCAGCCAGCGCCAACGCCGCCAAATAGACCATGAAGGCGATCTGCCAGGGCAAAAACCGGCCCAAGGCGTCGCGTTCAAGCTGAAGGTCTGTGCGGCGAGTCAACATGGGATCAAGCCGCGTTTTCGGAGTCCAGCCGGGAGACGGAAGGCGTAACTGTTTCCGTTTCCAGCTGGCCGTTTTCCAAGCGTATGCAGCGATGGCCTAAGCGTTCGACAAGAGATTCGTTGTGGGTGGCGATGACGATGGCGGCGCCAAGTTTGTTGAGTTCCTCAAACAAATGCATAAGGCGCAACGCCATATGATCGTCAACATTGCCGGTGGGTTCGTCGGCGAGCAGCAACCGGGGCCGGGCGATAACCGCCCGGGCGATGGCCACTCTTTGTTGCTGTCCGCCGGACATGGTGGGGGGACGCGAGTCCAGGTGGTTCTTGAGTCCGACCCAACACAACAGTTCCTCCACATGCTTGCGCACTTCGTTTTCCTTGACCCCGGCCACGCGCAAGGGCAGGGCCACGTTGTCAAAGGCGGAGAGATGGGGCAAAAGGCGGAAGTCCTGGAAAACCACCCCGATGCGCCGGCGCAGAGCCGGCAGATCCCGCCGCCCGGTGATAGCGATGTCATGGCCGAACAGGGTTATCAAACCCCTGGAAGGTTTCATGGCCAGATACATGAGTTTAAGCAACGAAGACTTCCCGGCGCCGCTGGGGCCAAGCAAAAAGTTAAAGGACCCCGGAGTCAGGGAAAACGAAATATCTTGCAGCACCTCCGGTCCCAGACCATAGCGCAAGCCCACGTTTTCAAAACGAACCACGTAACCGCCGCCGTCCATCATCTCCCTTTCGTTTTTCAATTTATTAAGCGTCGCAATATATTATTTCACCCGGCCCTTAACACCCTGGAAGAACGCTCAACCGCTTGACGTTGTAAAAGGCATACGCATATAAACAAACGCAGCTTAACATAGTTCGCTGATAATGATCATAACCTGTCCGGCATGTTCTACAAATTACTCCATTGACCCAAGCGCTCTTGGCGGCGCGGGGAAAACGGTGCGGTGCTCCAAATGCGCCCATAAATGGCTGCCCGAGCCCGAGCCGGAACCCGAGCCGGAGCCCGAGCCGGAACCCGAGCCGGAGCCCGAGCCGGAACCCGAGCCGGAGCCTGAGCCGGAACCCGAGCCGGAATCAAATGAAGGTCAGGGGCTTTCCCAGAAAGAGCTGGATAACATGTTCGGAGACGACTCGGACTCCGCCAAGGAAGGTGACGAGGAAGTTGTCGGCGGTGATGAAGAGGGCCAGGAAGAAGACGAGGACCTTTCCGATCCTGATTTCATTCCCGATTCCCTCATGCCGAAGGATGATGGCGATAAAGCCGGCAGAGGCGTCGGCAAGATTTTGTCTATCGTCATCGTAATTCTTTTGTTGGGCCTTGGGGCGGGACTTTTCTTTGGGCGCGAATACGTCATTTCCATGTATCCGGCCGCCGAAGACTACTACGCCATGGTGAACTTCTCCGAACGTAAGATTGGCGTCGGACTTGAAATCAAGGAAGTCCAATCCGAGCGGACCATTGAGAAACAGATTGACGTGCTGACGGTTCGCGGCACAATTCAAAACATCTCCGACGAGCCCCGCCAAGTCCCGTTGATCAAGGTGTCGCTTTTTGACGCCGACAACGAGGAAATCCAGTTCCTGGCCGTCAAGGCGCCCAAGGCCCAGCTTCCGCCCGGCGAAAAAGTCCGCTTCAAGGCGCGGCTGGAGGACACCCCCATCACCGCGCGCCGCCTGGAAGTCACCTTTACCGAGGCGCCCCCAGAAGCGCCCGGAGGAACCGGCGGTAAAAAATAAGGCCGCCAGGGATAATTAAAAAAGCTTCAACAGCCGCTTGATGTAGTCCAGTTCTTCTTGGCCGCGGCGGCGTTGTCCGGCGCGGCGGCGCAGCTCCTCAAGGATTTTTCCGGCCTCCCTGACGTCCATGCGGGCGGGCAATTCAAGAGAGCCGCCGATGAAGCCAAACTGGCCGCCGGGCCACCGCCCGAAAGGATCGCGCCCACCCCCCTGTCCGCCCCTGAGCCCCATCATCATTTTTGCGCGCATTCCGCCTAAGCGCTTGGCCAACTGTTCTCCCATTTCCTTGGCGCCCTCGCGCAATTTCTCCAAAGCCCGCGACTGGGCCGCCAAGACCGCCCGGTCCAGCCCGGCCCCCAAGGCGTTCAGCGCCTCGCGCATATCCAGCTCGGCGGCGCCGAGAGAGCGGGGGATGCCGCCCATGAGTTCGCCGTAATCCTCCATCAGCTTATTGAGGTCCCGGCGCAATGCGTCCTGTTCAAGGCCGCCGCCGCCCATATCGGGTTTAAGGTATTTTTCAGCGCGGCGCCTTTTTTCCTGGTCCTTGCGCATTCGCTCGAACGTATCGTCCACAATTTTTTGCTGGCGCTTGCCCAAGCGGCGCGCCTCATCCAGAAACCGGCGCGTCTCAGCCATTTCCTTGGAAAGGGCGCCGGATTGAAGGCCGGCCTGGATGTTGCCGAGAATCCGATCCAACTCCGACAGAACTCGCCTGGCGGCGTCCACATCGCCGGTTCTTAACAACTCGCGGGCCTGGCCGATCAGGCTTTGCAGTTCATCGCCTTCCACGAACGCCATGGCCGAGGATGACAGTTCCCCCATCATGTCCTGAGGCGCGTCCAGCTTTTCAAAATTCTCTCTCAACGCGCTCAGGTAAGCGCCCAGCGCCTGCTGCAACCGGTCCATCAGCGCCTCGATGTCCTTCTCTCCGGCGCCCGAGCGAAGCGCCTGCATGAGCCGTTCGCGCGCTTTCCGCAAATTATCCTCGGCGATGGACATGCCGCCGTCCTCAAGGCGCAACGCCGCGCCCCAAAGAATTTCCCGGACTGACTGGACGGCCTTGCCGCCGCGGTCATAGTCAAGACGCGCCAGCGCCACCATTAAGGCCAGATAAATCACGGTATCGTTGGAAAATCTCTCGGGATCGCGGGCGATCTCCTCCAAGTCCGCGGACGCCGCCTCGTAACCTTCCAGCGTCGTGTCAGACAGTTTCTTGCGCGCTTCGATAATGGCCCGGGCCACCGGATGATTGAAGACGCGTCCGGGCAAGACCAAATCCACGGCTTCGCTTTCCCCCGTTTGCCCGCGGGCGTCGGAGGCCTCAAGAGTGAGGGTGGCGGGCAGTCCGGCCCAGGCGTGAGCGGTGAGGTCCTTCAACACGCTTCCCTTAACCACGCCTTTATTCGTCCCGCTCAGGGGAAGCGGCAGGCGTATTTCGCTTTCCGCCCCCCCTTCCGTCCCCCCTTCCGTCCTGGGGCCACCGCCGGAAAGCCGGATGACGGCGGCCACTTCGGTGACGCCGTAGTCGTCCCCGGCCTCGTACGCCAAGCGCAGCAAACGTCCCTTGGGCGCCGCCGGATCATTGAGCAGCGCCACGCTGGGCAGCGCGTCGGGAATCACGCTGAGCGTCCAGGAAGCGATTTCCCCGCCACCGTATTCCACGGAAATCCGATCCTCTTGATCAATGACGGCCTCGGCCTTGTAGGCGTTCCGCCCCATGGATTCGAAGCTTATCGTCTTTTCCTCCAGCTTGAGCCGGGGCGCCGCCATGGCCCCGCCGACCTGAACCCGCAAGGCGCCGCCCACCGGCGCTGCAACGGCTTGATCGTCTCCCTCTTTATTGGCGAGATAAATTCGCGGCCGCCCCGTATATTCAGGCGGCGTGATCCAGGCCTCCACGGCGGGCGGCTGAGCGGGGGGAAACAGGTTGGGGCTCAGCGCCCTCTTGAGACGATCCGGCGCCTCGCCGCCGGCCGCCGTCAGTCCAACCGCAAGGAACAGCACAACCGCCGCCCTCAAGCCGTAGGGATCATGTTTGGCGAGCCCGGGAGAAGGCGGGCGGACGCGCAAAGCGCGCGCCGCCCCGGCCATGCGTTCAAGATGGAGGCGCCACAAAACCCCGGACCCGGCGGCGAGATTGTCCTCAAGCGCGCGCAAAGGGCGGTGTTCGAGCCCATTGTCCTTCTCAAGGCGCCGCCGCGCCGCCGCGCCGTCAACCGGCTTCAACCCCTTAAAAGCGTGAAACAAGGCGCCCCCCGTCAAAACGGCGAAGATCAGGAGAACGAGGCCATGCAACCAGCCGGGAAACCGGGGAAGAACATCCAACAGGGAAACGGCGACAAACATCCCGGCGACGCAGGCGGCCGGCCACAAGCGCCGCCACAGGCGCTCCCAGAACACGGCGAGGGCGGCGGCGGCCAAAAGAAAGCGGCCGGGCCTTCTCACCCGCCCGATTCCAGCCAGGGAGGCATGGTTTCCCTGGCCATCAAATCGTCCACGGAAATCCGTTCTCGCACCACCTGGAAAGCGTCGCCCTTGACCAACGTTTCCGGCGCCAGGGGACGGGAATTGTAGAAAGACCCCATCACCGCCGCATAGGCCCCGGCGGTGCGGATAGCCAGAAGGTCGCCCGTCTTGACCTCAGGCAGCAGCATTTGCTTGGCGAAGACGTCGCCGGTCTCGCACACCGGCCCCACCACGTCCACCTCTCTCCAGTTGGCGCCGGACGAAGCCTCGCGGGCCGGAACGATGGCGTGGCGGGCTCCGTAAAGGGCGGGGCGCAACAAGTCGTTCATGGCGGCGTCAACGATCACAAAGGTGCGGCTGGCGCCCTCCTTGACGTAAATGACGCGCATAACCAGAACGCCCGCGTTGCCGGCGATGGCCCGGCCCGGCTCGATGATGAGCTTGCACCCCAAATCTCCCAGCGCCGATTTGACCGTTTTGGCGTAGTCGGCGGGCGACGGCGCGACATCGCCGCCGTCTTCATAAGAAACGCCAAGGCCGCCGCCCACGTCCAGGCTGTCGATGAGATGCCCGTCGGCGCGCAGGATGGCCGCAAGACCGCGCACCCTGACGAAGGCCTCCTCGAAGGGCTTAAGATCGGTAATCTGCGAGCCGATATGCACGGCGACGCCGGTGAGGGAGACGGCGTCCATGGCGCTGGCACGGATAAAGACCTCATGCGTCCTTGTCCACTCGATGCCGAACTTGTTCCCGCGCTTTCCAGTTGAGATTTTCTCATGGGTGTTGGCGTCCACGTCCGGGTTGACGCGAATGCCCGCGGACGCGGTGACGCCGAGGGAGGCGGCCACCCGGTTCAAACAATCCAGCTCAGGGTCGGATTCGATGTTGATGCGCGCGACGCCTGCCTTCAGGGCCGCCGCAATCTCGTCCTCGCTCTTGCCGACGCCGGAGAAGACGATTTTTTCAGGGGGAACCCCCGCCGCCAACGCCCGCTTGAGCTCGCCGCCGGAAACCACGTCGGCCCCGGCCCCCAGCCCCGCCAAGGCGCCGATAACGGCGATATTGGAATTGGCCTTCACGGCGTAGCAGATCATGGCGTCCATGCCGGCGAAGGCGTCGGCGAAGGCGCGGTAGTGCCGCTCCAGGGTCGCCGTCGAATAGCAGTAGAACGGCGTGCCCACTTCGCTGGCGATGTCCTCCAGCGGAACATCCTCGGCGCGGAGCCGCCCGCCGTGATACTGGAAGTGATCCACTGTACTAGCGCGTGGGATAATTGCGGGGATACTTGGAGTCCGGCGGCGGAATATTGGATGTCTTGCGCCCGCAGCCCGCCAACGGCGTCGCCACGGCGGCCACAAGCAGGACCAAAAGAAGTTTTCGAATCATGGCGCTCATAACATCACTCCTTAATTCAATTAGCGCTTGCGCGCTGGGTCCAAAAAGCGCTTGCGCGCCTGGGCTGCCGCCTGGCGCACGTTTTCAGGGGCCGTTCCGCCGAAACTGACGCGGCTGTTGACCGAGTTGTCCACGCCCAAGACGTTGAACACGTCCTTTGTGATGGCGGGCTCCGCCGTTTGCATGTCCTTCAGGGACAAATCCTCCAGGTCCACGTCCTTTTCCTCGGCCAGCTTGACGATGCGCCCGACGGCGTGGTGGGCTTGGCGAAACGGCATGGCGAGGGTTTTAACCAGCCAGTCGGCGAGATCGGTGGCGCAGGCGCGCCCCTTGGCCGCCGCCGCCCGCATGGGTCCGGGCGCGAATTCGGCGTCCCTCATCATGCCGGTCATGGCGGCGATGCTTAAGGCCAGGGTTTGGTTGGCGTCGAAAACCGGCTCCTTGTCTTCCTGCATGTCCTTGCCATAAGCCAGCGGCAACCCCTTGAGGGCGATGAGCAGGGCGTTGAGGCCGCCGATCACCCGTCCCGTCTTGGCGCGAATCAGTTCGGCGGCGTCGGGGTTGCGCTTCTGGGGCATGATCGAGCTGCCGGTGGAATAGGCGTCGGACAGGCGGATGAATCCGAACTGGTCTGAGCTCCACAGCACGATTTCCTCGGCCAGACGCGACAAATGCACGGCTAAAACCGCGCCTAAGGACAGGAACTCCATGGCGAAGTCGCGGTCGGAAACGGCGTCCAGGGAATTGGCGCAAGGACGGTCAAAACCCAACGCGGCCGCCGTCATGTCCCGGTCGATGTCAAAAGAGGTTCCGGCCAGCGCCGCGGCGCCCAAGGGGCATTCGTTGAGGCGCCGCCCGCAATCGGCGGCCCGTCCGCGGTCGCGCCCGAACATCTCCACATAAGCCAGCAGGTGATGGCCCAGCGTCACCGGCTGGGCCGTCTGCAAATGGGTGAAGCCGGGCATGACGTCGCCGGCGTGGGCCTCGGCCTTTTCGATAAGGACCTCTTGCAGCCCTCTCAGCCCCTGGTCCAGGCCGTCGAGCGCCTGGCGCGTCCACATTTTCAGATCGGTGGCCACTTGATCGTTGCGCGAGCGCGCCGTATGCAGGCGCGCGCCGGCCTCCCCCACCAGTTCGACAAGGCGCGACTCCACATTCATGTGGATGTCCTCCAGCTCTCTCTTGAACGCGAATTTGCCGCTTTCCATTTCCTTAAGGATCGTACCGAGTCCTTGCAGGATGGCCTCGGCGTCCTCTTTTGTTATGATGCCTTGCCTGGCCAGCATGGCGCAGTGCGCCTTGGAGCCGGCGATGTCTTGGGCGTAGAGTTCCTTGTCGAAGCCGATGGAGGCGTTGATTTCCTCCATGATTTCGGAAGGGCCGCCGCTGAACCGCCCGCCCCATATGGCGCTGGAGCCCATGCCGCTGGAGCCGGGCCACTTTTTTGAGGACTCGTCGGTCATGACCCGGCCAAAGGAGATGCTGAAGTGAACCCGAACATGTTTCGCGCTTTCCTATTGGGTGTGTTCGCCTCTGTAATTCTGGTCATATCCCCGCCGCATGCAAGCGCCGATGAAAAAAAATGCGCCAGCGACGATAAAATTTATTGGACCTATTCGCCCGTCAACCCGCCAAAAGACGCGTCCCGCGCGCCTTTTGACGTGAGTGGGAAGAGCGAACGGACGCTGTCTGATTATCATGGCGCCGGCTTGGTGGTGAATTTCTGGGCCACTTGGTGCATTCCGTGCGTGCGCGAAATGCCGTCCTTGGACCGCCTCCAGGCCAAGGTCAAGGGCGACCTTATCCGGGTGCTGGCCATTTCCGAGGACCGTGGCGGGCCTCTGAAGGTCAAGAAGTTCTACGCCAAAGAAGACATCGGCAACCTTCCGGTTATACTGGACAAGCGCGGCAAGCTGATGCGTACATCCGGCGTTCTCGGTCTGCCGGCGACCTTGTTGATCAATCCAAAAGGCAAGGTGGTGGGGCG
>CAJXGZ010000044.1 GCA_913053795.1 uncultured Rhodospirillales bacterium
TCGCGGTTGACAATGACATTGCCGCCGAAGGAAGCCTGGAAGCGGCTGCCGGCAATGCGCGGATCGGCAAACGCTCCGCCCAACGAGAACGTGTCCTGCCTGAGCACGAACAGGGCGCTGACGGCGTCGCGTGTGCCAAGCAGGTTGATCTCGCTCGGCTGCAGTACGAGGTAGTCGAGCGTGCCGGTCGACACGCCGACATCGCTGTTCAACCTCAGGCTCCACACGTCCTTGGTGATGACAAGCACGCGCACGCGGTCGGGCCGACTGCCACGCAGCGGAATGATAAGCACCAGCGATAGCTGCGGGAGATCCCGGAGATTGCGCGCCGATTCATCGATACGGTCCTGGCGGTAGCGCTGTCCCTCGTCGAAGAGTAGCTCGCGGCGGATGACCCGCTTTCGCGTGGTGACGTGGAAGACGTTGAAGAACTCCGGGACCGGATCGGTCTCATCGAACACATCGAGCGGTACGATGTCGATCTGCTCGACGAGCTTGCCGTCGGGATGGTGATCGATGCGCCCGTGGTTCCGGTCGAGCACGCGGCGAAGCATCTGGCGCTCGTACGCCGAGTATGCCGGCTGTGCGGCAGACAGCACGGCGGGCACCACGCAACCAGGGCCAGGCTGATTGCCAAGCTCGTCGATGCACGGCGACCGGACAGCATGGAACCCGGGAAAGCGGAAGAGTACAGGTGATAGCAGGCCTGGTCGACCCGTTGGAGAGCGACGCAGCCAGCGCGAAGCTGTGCCATGATGACGGCCCGCGCCAGCGGAGACACTCCTTCACCGTATGCCCTCATCGCGCGTCGTGACATGGCTGGCCATCGCTGCCGGCGGCCTGATCGGTGCCGCGGCGGCCCTGATGGCATCGACAGGGTCCCGGAGCAGGCCGCCCGGACCCACGAGCGAAGTACCGTTCACTCCCGCTGCGTCACCGGGATCGACGCCAGCCCTGCCCGCTCAGCCGGAAATCCGCGACGCGGATCGACGCTTGCTTACAGACCGCGACGGCTTATCGGCAGGGGCGGGGCGTGAAGGCCGAGCCGAGCCAGGCCCGACTGTACGAGCACCGGGCCCTCGAGCTGTCGATCGACCTGTGCGAGGAGCGACACGCTGACGCCTGCTACGCGCTGGCCTACATGTACGAGCGCGGTATCGCGGTCGAGCGCAACCCGAAGCAGGTCGCCGGGTTGCTCGCGCACGTGCGAATGCTGTGTCATCTCGGATCGGTGCCGATCTGCGCGCGCCTGCCCCCGGCGGCCGCGCCCTGATGCCTCACCACGCCACCCCATCCATGATCTAGACTCCCCGGGTGCAGGTCCACCCCACCCGCGCCGCGATCGACCTGGCGTTCGCCGGCATCGCGACCGTCGCGATCGGAATCATCGCCCAACAGGCTGCCGTCGTCGCCTGGGGCGGGGCGCTGGCCTATACGTTCCAGATATATTTTGATTTTTCCGGGTACTCCGACATGGCCGTGGGTCTTGCGCGCATATTCGGCGTACGGCTGCCGGTAAACTTTTTTTCGCCCTACAGGACCACCAGCATTATTGATTTCTGGCGGCGCTGGCACATGACGTTGAGCCGGTTTTTGATGGATTACCTCTACATTCCCCTCGGCGGCAACCGGTTGGGTCCTTTCAGGCGGTACGCCAACATCATGGTCACCATGTTGCTGGGCGGGCTTTGGCACGGGGCGGCTTGGACCTTCGTCGTTTGGGGCGGGTTGCATGGAGTCTACCTATTGATCAATCACGCTTGGCGGGCGGCGCGCCGCTTTCTTGGCTGGAGTCCGTCCGCCAGCAGCGTTTATGGACGGGCGCTGTCGTGGTTGCTCACCTTTCTCTCCATCGTCGCCGCCTGGGTGTTTTTCCGCGCTGAAAGCTTCACCTCGGCCCTTGTCATTCTCAAGAGCATGGCCGGACTCAACGATTTTTTCACTGCTCAGGACATGGCGCCCCTCAAAAGCCGTCAGGCGCGCTGGATCGCGGGGCTCTTAGTCGTTGTCGTCTTCGCTCCCAACACCTACGAGATCATGGCCCGCTACAAACCCGTGCTTGGCGCCCCGGCCAGATCGGCGTGGCGTTGGACCGCCAAAATTATTCAATGGCGGCCGACGCGGATTTGGGCGTTATTGAGCGCGATCATGGCTGTTATCGCGGTGCTGGGGCTGACGCGGGTCACCGAATTTCTTTATTTCCAGTTTTGAGTATTGCTTGAGATGCCAGAATTTCACCGCTATTTACGCATTTTTTTCCTTACCGCGGCTTCGTTGTTGGGATTGGCCGCGTCCGTTGTCTTTTTTGTTGACCCCTTCGGCGTTTATCAAAGCCCAAAGATCGCCGGGTTCAACAAGATCAAGCCTGAAATCGCCAAACACGAAAGCCTCGCCAAGGCGTATCTGGTTCGCGCCTACAAGCCCGCGGGCCTTGTGATCGGCACATCGAGGAGCGACTTCGGCCTTGATCCGGCGCACCCCGGCTGGGCCGCTTCCGCGCAACCCGTCTACAACTCAAGCATCTCCGGCGGCGGTATTTACGAGGCCATGCGTTATTTTCAGCACGCCCTGGCGGCGTCCGAAATCAAGCAGGTTATCCTGTCCCTCGACATGTCCATGTTCAGCCGCAGCAAGTCCACGCCAGGCGGCGTCAAGAGCGTCGCGCCGGGATTCTCGGAAGAGCGCCTGCTGAGCGCGGCGTCGGGACAGCGGCGGGCGGTGAGCGATTTAGAGCTTTGGAAGATGCTGTTGTCTTTCGACGCCCTCAACGCGGCCCGCAACACCCTGGGCCATCAGAATGACCTCAGCGCGCAAATTTATTTGGACAACGGCCTTACCTATTGGCGCGACGCGGCGACCTGGCTTCGCACCAAGGAAAGCCACCATGCGCAGTTCGGCTACATGGAGCGTATGTTCGCCAACAAGGTGTGGTGGCCCGATACGGAGCAACGTTGGAAGTTCGATGATCCCACCGACCCGCAGCCGTCGCTGGAGCTATTTCGCGCCATCGTCAAGCTCGCCCACGCCGGGAACATCGATCTTCGCATCATCATCTCGCCCGCCCACGCGCGCATGTGGGAAGTGCTTAAAGCGGCCGGGCTTTGGCGGCAATGGGGGTTCTGGAAGCGGGCGCTGTTGGGCGTCCTTATGGCCGAAGCCAAGACCGCAAACGCCACGCCGTTTCCCTTGTGGGATTTTTCGGGCCACAACTCGATCACCACCGAGGACTTCCCTCCGTTGGCAAGCAAGCGGACCATGCGCTGGTACTGGGATGGATCCCATTACACGAAGGAAGCCGGCGATCTGATCCTTGACCGCATTTTCGGCCATAATGAGCCGGGCCGCCGGGTTCCCGATGACTTCGGGGTCCTCTTGACGCCCGATAACATCGAGGCGCATCTCGCCGCCCTTGGCGCCCAGCGGGAAGCCTACGCCCTGCGCCATCCCCGCGCCGTCAATGAAGCGCATAATCGTCGCGTGAAATCGAGCAGGTAGAAGAAACGGACGCGAAGGCGCCCGGCGTAAAAAGAGGCTTATGCCGTGTTTCAGGTGTGGTTAAGGTTGCGTGGGGCTATATTATAGGTTGGCTGGCGAGAGAGGCTTGTTTTGTTTATATATAAATCCACCGCGGCGATGCCCGCTGAGGCGATGCCCACTGGGCCGATGAGAGAAAATAGATGGCTTTCTCCTTGGGGAAGGCTGTTTATTTTTTTTCTCCTGCTGTTCAGCCTTGCCGCCGGCGCTGATGACGGAAACGATGAGCATCGCGGTCCCAAGGATATGTTCCTGGCGGCCTCAATGGACGAATTGATCGCGCGCATTCAATCGAAGTACGAAGGAAGCATTCTCAAGGTTGAGCTGAAATCCCCTGAAAATGCGCCCGGCTGGCGCTATAAAGTGAAGATGCTGCCCTCGACCGGAAACGTCTTAATGCTTGAATACGATGCGGAAACACTGGAATTGCTCCGGGTAAAAGGCGATAAGCACTAGAACGACGGCGGCCAGGGAGGGGCCAGGGCGGGGCCAGGGCGGGGCCAGGAGCGGGGAAAGTTACTGGAAAAAGTTGATTAATTAAGGTCCTGTCATGCGGATTCTCGTGGTTGAAGACGATCAGCAGGTCGCCAAGCAAGTCGCGTCATCGCTTAAGCATGCGGGCTATGTCACCGATGTGGCCCATGACGGCGAGGAAGGCCATTTCCTTGGCGATACGGAAACCTACGACGCCGTTGTTCTTGATCTCGGCCTTCCCATCATGAACGGCTTGAGCGTTCTCGAGCAATGGCGCCGCGACGGCCGCCAAATGCCCGTCCTTATTCTTTCCGCCCGCGACACCTGGCGCGAGAAGGTGGCCGGACTTCGCGCCGGCGCCGATGATTATCTGGCCAAGCCTTTCGAGCCCGAGGAAATGCTGGCCAGGGTGGAGACCTTGATCCGCCGCGCCACCGGCAACATCAATCCGGTGCTCGAGTGCGGCCCCATTACATTGGACAAATCCATCAATCGCATCTCGCTGAACGGCGTTCCGGAGAAGCTGACGGACTTTGAGTTCAGGATGATGTCATACATGATGCATCATCAGCGGCGGGTGATCTCCAAGACGGAGTTTATCGATCATATTTACGCCCAGGATTTTGACCGCGACTCCAACACAATCGAAGTCCTCATCAGCAGGCTGAGAAAGAAGTTCGGAAGCGATTTCATCAAGACTTACAGAGGACAAGGTTATTGCCTTTCCGACCCGGAAAATGCCCCGCAAGACTCCTAACAAGACCCTTCGCCTTCGCTTGATTGTCACGTCCATCCTTTGGGTCGTCGTCACGCTCTTCACGGCGGGTTTTTTGTTGGTCTATTTGTTCCAGAGCCATATAGAGCGAAGCTTCGACCGCTTGCTGTCCAGCAACCTGGACGAACTGGTGGCGGCGAGCGAAATTGACGTCACCGGCTCCGTCAATCTGCCTTGGCGGCCCGCCGATCCCAGATTCAACCGCCCCCACTCGGGATGGTACTGGCATATTATTCTGGAGGGGAGGGTGGTCGCCAAATCCATATCCTTCTGGGGCGCCGCCCTTACCATTAAGGAGCCCAAGCAAAGCGGCCGGGCGCAAATCCAGGAAATCACCGGGCCCAGAAACGTCCGCTTGCGGGCCCTTGTTCAAAAAATCAGGTTCCCCGGCGACGACCGGGCCTTCACCTTCGTTGTCGCCGGTCCGGCGTCGGATATCGAGCGCGACGTTTGGGCCTTCGCGGGGACCGTCATCTCCACCCTGTCCTTTCTTGGAATCAGCCTTTTCGGCGTCGTCATCTTTCAGGTCAGCTTCGGACTCAAGCCCTTGCGCTCCATTCGCAAGGCCCTTTCCGACATTCGAACCGGCAGGTCCAGCAAGTTGACGGGCGCCTTTCCCATGGAAGTGCAGCCCGTCATATCCGAACTCAACGACCTGCTGAGCTACAACGCCGCCTTGTTGGACCGGGCGCGGACCCAGGTCGGGAACTTGGCCCACTCCCTTAAGAACCCGCTTACGGTCATCGGCAACGAGGCCCGGGAGGTCAAAGGGAGGCGCGGCGCCCTCATTCGCAAGCAATTGCAAAGCGTAAATGAAAATATTGACCGCTACCTATCCCGCGCCCGCATCTCCGGGGCCAGCGTCCTTGGAACGCGCACCGGCGCCCTTGAGGTTTTGAAGGACCTGAAATTCTCCATGAACCTTCTCTACAAGGACCGTGATTTGAATATTCAGGTGGCGGATTTTGAAAATTTGAGTTTCCAAGGCGACGCCCAGGACTTCGAAGAGATGCTTGGCAATATTATGGACAACGCCTGCAAATGGTCCCGTGGCGCCGTCTCGGTAAAGGCGGAGCTTGATAACGGCCGGCTTCGCATTTCAGTTGAAGACGACGGTCCCGGAATTCCAGAGGAGATGCGCGCGGAAGTGTTGAAGCGCGGGCTGCGCATGGATGAAAAAATGCCGGGAACCGGCCTTGGCCTCGGCATCGCCCGCGATATCGCCGAGCTTTACCGGGGCTCCTTGGAATTGGGGCGGTCTTCCCTTGGCGGGCTTTCCGTTAAACTCACTTTGCCCGCCGCTCAATAATAGATAGATAAAATTTTGATAAAATTTTAATAAAATTAATACTAAATAAAATAATTATGACGAATACCAAAAAAATGTTAATATTCATATAAAGATAGACAAATAAATTAAATAAAATAAACACTAAACGTGATCTCCATCACGGTTCGATGCCTTATCTTTTGCTATTCTGATAGTACCAGAATGGAAAATTAAGTGCCGGAGGTTAGATGTGCCAAGCGCCGATGAAACCAATGATATAGCGCAAGCTCTCAGAGAAATTAGGGAATCCCTGGAAAACCCAGATTTGGCGGACGCCTCGGACTCGGGCGGCTCCGCCGTTCCCATTGGCCAAGTGGAGGTTCTCGGCGGCGATGTGGAGGTCACCCGCGCGGATGGAGACAAGGTCAGCTTGTCCGTCGGCGATTCCATTTATGAAGGCGATACCTTGGAGACCGGCGCGGATGGTTCCGTCGGCGTCGTTTTCTCTGACGGCGGCTCTTTTTCCCTTGGCGAAAACGGCCGCATGACCCTGGACGAAATGACGTTTGATTCCGCCACCTCGTCTGGCGAGGCCGTGCTTTCGGTGGTTGAGGGCGTTTTTTCTTACGTCAGCGGCCAGATCGCCAAGTTCGCTCCCGACGCCATGACCATCGCCACCCCGTCTGCGAATATCGGTATCCGCGGCACGGCCTTCGCCGGAAACGTTGATGAAAACGGCCAATTGACGGCGGCCCTGATGGAGGAGAACGGCGGCTTCACCGGCGAGCTTATTTTCACCAACTCCGCTGGCGTCCAGATCATCAACCAGCCCGGATTGGCGGTGACCGTGACCAGCGAAACCGCCGCCCCGTCCCGTCCCTTCGCCATGAGCGCACAAGAAATCGGCCACGAATTCGCCCGCGCCATTCATAGTCTGCCCGGCCTCTCCACCCACCTGCCCAGCGACGTTCGCGACGCCGTCGACGAGGCGGTGAGTTCTCATCGGGAAATGACGGGCGTTGAAGAGGTTTTTGATGGTTCGGTCCTTGCCGGCGACTCCGGGGAAGATATCCTTGACGGCGATCCCGACGGGCTCCATGACGGTTCATTCGAGCCCGGAGAGTTCCAGCCGTTCGGCGATGCGCGCGATTTCAATCCCTTGGGGCTGGAGATGGGAAATTCCCCCCCCATCCACCTTATGGATACCACTCACCTCTCACCCTTAGAGCTTATGGCTTTGCGCGAAAGGGTGGAGAGATTCATTGAAAATGAAGCCGATGACGGCATTTCCTATAACACCATCACCTCCGCTTCCGTAATGGGGTCCTTGATTTTCGGCAAGGGCGGCGGCGACGGCATCACCGGCTCGTCGTCCGGGGACATCCTTTACGGCGGCGACAACGTCAATGGCGACTCGGACGTCCTGAGGGGCGATGACGGCAACGACACCCTGGTCATTAACGGCAACGCCGTCTTAGCCGGTGGCGATCTCTACAGTGGGGGGCAAGGCTACGATGCGCTTAAACTGCTCGCCGCCGATGACTACGGCCTGACCACGATCTCCATTGCCGGCATTGAGAATCTGGTTGTCGAGGGCTCGGGGTCTACAGTTCAGGCCTCCAACCCGTTCCTCGGCAATCTCGACTCCGTTAACGCCTCCACTTCGATCACCGGCGTCACCCTTGCGGCGGCGGCCGATGGGGGAAACACCTTGAATATGAGTGCCGTGACCTTGCAAACCGGTCTGATCTCCACCCTCACCTTCATGCCGGGCGGGCTCGACAGCGGCGTCACCATCCTGGACAGTTCCTTGGATACCGGGGGGCGGGCCTTGCTTGGCGGCGCCGACACCCTGATCGGCGAGGACGGCGCCGATGTGCTGACCGGCGGCGCCGGTTTTGACGTCTTCACGTACACCGCCTCCACCAACGGCGGCGGCGCCGTCGACCAGGCCGACTCAATCATGGACTTCACCGCGGGCGAGGACAGTTTCCTGTTGGAGGCCGCGGGATTCGGCTCCATCAGCACGCTCTCCAACGGTTACAATTACACCGAGATCGCATGGTTCGGCGGAGACTTGGCGGCTTTGAACGTGGCGCTCGCCGATGGAACCATCGAGGCTCTCATGACCGCTGCGGGCATTGGCGGCGCAATCGACTGCATCGCTTTCCTGTCGTTCACGGACAACAGCGGCGGCGAGGACACCGCCCAGTACCTGCTTTACGATAATGATGTTTCGGCGCTCGACGGCGTCACCGTGCTGGCCGACATGAATGCGACGACGGCCGCCGATATCTCGGACGCCGATTTTACAATCTCTTAATCCTCTTCTTCGACCAGTTCGCGAAGGGCTTCGGGGTCGAGGATATTGATGCGGCCCTTACCCAATTTAATCCAACCCTCCTTGCGCCATTCCTGCAATTGCCTGTTGATGGCTTCGCGCGACGTTCCCATGATCTGGCCAAGCTCCACCTGGGAAATTTTCAATTCCTTGGGTTCGGTCTCCGTCAGGTGCTCGCCGTAGAAAAGGCGCAGGCTCAACAGCCGTTTCGCCAGCCTTTTGGAAAGACCGAGGAAAATAAAGTCCTCGACGAATTCGTTGGAGGAGCGCACGTAGCTGCACACCATCTTCAATAAATGGGTGGTCAGGGTGGGGTGCCCTTTGAGAAATTCAAGGAACTCGCGACGGTGAATCATGAACAGCTCCACCGGCTCCAGGGCCGAGGCGTCGGCGGTTCTCGGCATGCCGTCAAGCAAGGCGATTTCGCCGAACACGCCGCCCGGCTCGAGGATGGAAATAATGACTTCCTTGCCGTCCGGCGATGACGAGCTGATGCGCACTCTTCCCGACAGGACGCCGTAAAGGGCGCTGCCGGGATCGCCCTTCAAGAACAAGGTCTCGTTGGCGGCCAGCTTTTTATTACCGCCAATTTTAGCGATGCGCTCGATCTCTTCGGGCGTCAAGTCGCGAAACAGAAAATGCGTGGACAAAAGCTGATGCTTGTCGATTGCCGGCAATGTCATGAGGAAGCCGCCCCGCTCGTCAATGAATAAGCCTTAATAATACTACATATAAATGTAAAAATACATTTAAGGGGGGGATTTGTCGGTGACGCGGGCGATCAGGGCCGCCGCCAGCAATTTCGCCCATTGGTTCATCGCCGCTAGCCGTAAAGTTCGCCGGGATCGATTTCCACATCGGTAATGGCTGTGATCCCGCCGTCTCGCAGGGCCTGGAAAAAGCAGTTTTTGCGGCCCGTATGGCAGGCCACGCCCTTTTGATCCACCAACACCAGAATGGTGTCGGCGTCGCAGTCCCAACGGAAATCCTTGAGGGTTTGCGCATTCCCCGATTCCTCGCCCTTGCGCCACAGCTTGGCGCGCGAGCGCGACCAGTAGCAGACCCGCCCGCTCTTGAGGGTTTCGGCGACGGACTCAGCGTTCATCCAAGCCATCATCAGCACGTCGCCGGCGCCGTGCTGCTGGGCGATGGCCGGTATCAATCCGTCGGCGTTGAATTTCAGGGCTTTCAATACCTTGTTAATGGCTTCTTCGTTCATGGTTTCCACTCCGTTATTTGCCGAGGCAGTTCGACAGGGATTCGGCGTTAATCTCCATCATCTGGAAATAGAGGTCGGGGCCGGGGTCCAGGGCCCCGCCCATGGGGTCCAGGAAGCCGGTCCTGACGTTGGTTCCATCGATCAGCGCGTAGCCCGGCCGAGAATTGAACTGGGGCTCTTGGAACAGGCATCTGACGCCGCCCTGGTCGATGATCTTGCGCAGTTCGGACATGCGCCTGGCGCTTGGCGGCGTCTCGGGATGGGTGGCGACGGCGCCCACCATCTTCAGATTGTAAGCGCGCGCCAAGTGGCCATAGGCGTTGTGATAGACCAGGAAAGGAATGTTCCGAAGGGGGGAGAGCTTGTTGAAGAGGAGCCTTTCCAGGTAGTCGATGCGCAGAGAAACCCGTTGGCCGTTGGCGCGGTACTGAAACGCGTTGGTGGGGTCCAGCGCCCCCAATTGGGCGACGGCGATGGCGACCACGGCCCGCGCCTTGCCGGGATCAAGCCAGAAATGAAGCTCGCCTTCGCTGGGTTTTGGCGGCAACCCCATCATGGTGGTCGCGGCGAGACCGATCACGTAAGCCCGTCCCGATAGGGCTTCCAGCGCCTTTGAAAGGGAGGCCTCCAACCCCGGGCCGACCCAGAACGTCAGGTGCGCCCGGTTCAACGTTGCGGCGTCGGACGGCTTGAGGACGAAAGCGTGGGGCGAGGCGGTTCCCTTGATGATCAAGGAAGGCGTCCCAAGACCTTCCATGACCCCGGCGATCAGGGAATGAAGGGGTTTGATGCTGACGGCGACTTTGGGCGCGTTCCTGGGCGGAGCCGCCCAAGCGGAAAATGTGACGCCTAGGACGAGGAAAACGGCGCTCAAGAGCTTGAAAACGGCGTGGTCAGCCATTGCCGAGCCGCTTCAGGCCCTGCTCCAGGTCGCCGATCAGGTCGCCGGCGTCCTCCAGACCGGCGTGAATGCGCAAGCAGGGGCCGGAGTGTGGCCATTTGGAGGCGGTGCGGGCCATGGCCGGGTAAACGGGCAGGATCAGGCTCTCGAAGCCGCCCCAACTGTAGCCCATGGGGAAAAGCTTCATGCCGTCCAGCATGGCGCTGACGGCGGTCTTGGGGTAGCCCTCCTTGAGGACCACGGAGAACAGGCCGCATGAGCCGGTAAAATCGCGCTTCCACACAGCGTGGCCGGGACAGGAGGGCAGGGCCGGATGCAGCACGCAATCCACCTCCGGGCGTTGCTCCAGCCAATGGGCGATTTTCAAGGCCGTCTCCTGGTGGCGGGCGAGGCGGGCGCTGAGGGAGCGCAAACCGCGAAGCCCCAGATAACAATCATCGGGACCGGCGCAGGCGCCCATGGCGACCGCCGACATCTTGACCTTCTCATAGAGCGCCCCGGTGGTGGCGACCAGGCCCAGCATGGCGTCGGCGTGACCGACAATATACTTGGTGGCTGCTTGAATTGATATATCAACGTCATGCTCGAAGGCGTTGAAATATAAGCCCGCGCTCCATGTGTTATCCATGATCACCGTGGCCCCGCCGGCATGCGCCGCCTTGGCGATGGCCGGGATGTCCTGGACCTCGAAGCTCAGCGAGCCGGGTGTCTCGACGAACACAACCTTGGTCTCGGGACGCATGAGCTCCCCTATTGCGCCGCCGATCCCATGTTCGGGCATGGGATCGAAGTAGGTGGTCTCGACGCCGAATCCCTTGAGCATGCCGTCCGAGAGCTTGCGCGTCGGATGATAGACGCTGTCGCT
>CAJXGZ010000045.1 GCA_913053795.1 uncultured Rhodospirillales bacterium
TGGGCCGAAAGGGCCTGTCGGAATGGGTCAATTTGGTCCGGAAATGCTCTAGACGCGGGCCGTTAGCGCTCGCGCATGGCGGTGAGGGCGGATCTGAGGAAAGGCTCCAACAGATATTCCAGGATGGTGCGGGTTCCGGTTTGAATGGAGCTGGTCACCTGGACGCCGGGGACCAGCTTATAGCGCGCGGAGCCGCGCTCGAAGTAGTCCTGCTTGGTTTCGATCCTGACCTTGTAGAAGGCCCCGCCTTCCTTATCCTCGATGGCGTCGGGGCTGACCAGGGTCACTTTGCCGATAAGGGGGGCGAAGCGCACGGCGTCGGCCGAGGCCAGCTGCACCATGGCCGTCTGGCCGGGATGCACATAGCCGACGTCCTGGATGGCCAGCATGGCCTCGATGACCAGCCGGTCGCCCGCCGGCACCACGTCGACCACCGTATCGCCGGGACGCACGACGCCGCCGACGGTGTAAACGTACATGGTTTTGACCACCCCATCGACGGGCGAACGCAGGGTGGTGCGCTGGAGGCTGTCGGCGAATTTCTCCATGCGGCTTGAAAGCTCTTGCAAGGTGCGGCGTTTTTCCTCCAGCTCGATGCTGACTTCCTCCTGGAAGGCGTCTTGGATGGATTTAAGCTTTAGTTGGGCCTCCTTGATGGCCGCCTCGGTTTTGGGCAGCAGCGCCTTGGCCTCGTCGACGCTGCCCTTGACGCCGGAGACTTCCTTGAGCAGGTCCAGGTGTCTCATGCGGTTGGTCAGATTGTCCTTGAGCAGGTCCTCGCTGATGGCGACCTGCTCCTTCAGCAGATTCAGCCTTTCGTTGGAGTTCCTCAGGCGCGCCTTGATCTCGTTGATCTCCTCCTGGCGCTGGATGATGGTCTCCTTCTGGGCCGCGATTTGATTGTCGAGGCGGGTGCGCCGGGTCTTCATCATCTGCTGGGCCTGGCGCGCCAGGACCGCGTGGTTCTTGAGCATGTCCTCGGGCAGCACCATCTTATCGGCGCCGGACAACTCAGCCTCCAGACGCGCCGTCTCCACCTTGAGCGAGGCGAGGCGCACCGACAACTCCTGCACGTCGGCGCCGCTAGCCGTGGATTCGAGGACAATCAGCGGCTGGTCCTTTTCAACCCGCTCTCCCTCCCGCACCAGAATTTCGCTGACGATGCCGCCTTCCAAATGCTGGATGCTCTTGACCTGGGAGGAGGGGATCACTTCGCCCAAGGCGATGCTGACCACGTCCAGCTTGCCGAAATAGGCCCAGATGAAGAACGCCACGACGAGCGCCGTGCACGACAGCAGGAACAAATGAACGCCGGGGTTCGCCTTGAAGTGGACCTTCAGCTCTTCCAGCCGGTCTTTCAGCGCTTGCGAGGTCATGTCTTGCCGCCCTTGAGCATTTTCTGCATTTCGGGGGTCATGGACGTGAATTTCGGCGTCGGCTTGAAATTCAAGTCGAGAAGATAACCGGCGCCCTTGAGGATTCTGGGGTCATGGGAGAACACGATGGTGGTGTGGCCGCGCTTGGCCATGGCGTTCATGGCGGCGTAGACCTGGGCCGAGCCCTCTTTGTCCAAGCCTTCCGTCGGCTCGTCAAAGACCGCCAACTTGCCGTCGCAAGCCAGCGCCCGGGACAGCGCCATTCGGCGGCGGATGCCCAGCGACATATTTTCGCCGTTATGGGTGATCAGCGCCTCCAGTCCATCCGTACTTTGGTCGATGTAGGCGCGCAAGCCCGCGGCCTTGATCAACCTGCTAATGCCAGCGTCGTCCAGGTCCGGATTGAAGACCGTCAGGTTCTCGCGAATGCTGACGTTCAGCAGGCGCGGCTCCTGGGGCAAGTAGGCCACCTGTTTGCGCCACCATTCAGGGACCACTTGGGCCAAGTCGACGCCGTCGGCCAGGATATGGCCGCGCGACGGCTCCACAAGACCGAGCAGAAGCCGCGCCATGGTCGACTTGCCGGTGCCGTTGGCGCCGAAAACCACCATGATGGAGCCCGGCTCAAGCTTCAGGGACAGGGATTCGAACAGGGGCGCATTGGCGCCTGGATAGGCGAAGGCCAGATCGACGAATTCGACGCCGCCCTTGTATTCGGTCAACGCCGATCCCTGGACGCGCTCCTGGGGCAGTTTCGAAAACTCCTGGAACATGGACAGGGATTGGCGCGCCTTGGCGAAGGCCTCGCCAAGCTGGGCCAAGCGGGTCATCGGACCAAGGGCGCGCGCCGCCAGGATGTTGCAGCCGATCATGGCGCCGACGTCCAAATCCCCGGCGATGACTTGGGTGGCGCCGATGGCGATGACGGTGACGCTCATGGTCGCCTGGACGCTTGGGGTCAGAGTCTGGATAAGGCCTTGCAGTGAAATGACGCGCCTCCGCAGCCCTTGATGAACCACCGATTCCTTGCGCCAAATGTTTCGCATGAAGGCAGCCGCGTTGAAGGCGCGCACCGTGTCGGCGGCGGCGATGGCGGCGCCGACCAGGGCCCCGCGCCGGGCCGAAACCATGGCCAAATCCTGCGTCGGCTTCCTTAGCGCCGACTGGCCGCCGATGCCGAAAATAAGGACGCCCACCACGAAAAAGGTGACGACAATGGCGATGGGGGGGCTGAGCATGAACAATGCGGCCACGAACACCAGGGCGAACGGCACGTCGAGAATAGCGGCGATATTGGGCGCGTTGTAGGCGGTCTGCACGGTGTCGGCGCCGCTGAGAACCTCGCGCCTGAGCCCCGGCGGCAATATGTCCATGGCCGCCGCCTTGGCCCCGGTGAGGATGCCGAAGGAGCCGATGATCAGGGTTTCGTCCGACTCGGAGCTGATGGTGGACGCCAGCATGAGCCGCGCCTGACGGAAACCGAATTCAAGGATGATGGCGATCAAGACGCCCACCGTCAACGTCGCCAAGGTGGAATCGACGCCGTAGGAGACGTAACGGTTCAAAACCTGAATGACGTAAAGGGACGTCGCCAACGCCAACATGTTGGCGAAGAAAGACGCGGCGATCAGCTCAAAAGCGATCATCGGCTTGGCGAAAAGCCGTGCGAGCAGCTCTTTCATGGTGCGCAGAACCCCCTTAAAACTCCCATGGAAAAAACCCTATGGGAACGCCGTTGGCAAGCACTATAGGACTTTTTGCGCCGAAACGCCCGATAAACTGATATAAAAACCTGAGTTAATCTTTTGGCGGCGGCGAGGGGATCGGGACGTCCTCAAGCGTCATGGGGCCGATATATACAAGCTTCCCCGGAAAGGCGAAAGGCGCCTAAGTCAAGACGATGTAATCGGTTGTAAAGTTGGTAAAGTCGGCGCCTGTCACGGCATCATCAACGTCGATGATCATGTCCGCAACGGCGTCGCCCCCGCCGCCTGGGCGACCTGGGCTGGAGCGTCTGTAGTATGGTCCGTCATAAAGGAAACAAAACCAGCAAATGTTTTTCGTTGGACTAATTAATAAACAATCGTTGATCTGGAGTCGATAAAACTACGTGTCCTCGCCCGTATATTCGCACCCCGCCGTGCAGGTCTCGCGGATGGTCACTTTCGAAAGCTGGGGAAGGCGGGGCTTGAGCTTGCGCCAGATCCAGCGGGCGATAACCTCGCTGGTGGGATTCTCCAGCCCCTCGATGTCGTTGAGGTAGTGGTGGTCCAGCATTTCGCGGATGGGCTTATAAGCCGCCTTGACGCCGGCGAAGTCCATCACCCAGCCGAGCTCGGGATCAATGCCGCCGCTGACGTAAATCTCGGCGCGGAAGGAATGGCCGTGCAGGCGCGAACACTTATGATCCGCCGGCAGGTTGGGCAGGCGGTGCGCCGCCTCGAAGGTGAAAGCCTTGTAAATGTCCATAATTACTTTATGCCCAATATTTTCTGTGTTTGCAGGCTGAGGCGCCACTTGGGGTGGGCCAAGCAATAGCTTAGGGCCAGTTCCGTGTTCTTTTCCTTGTCCGGGCCGTCCATGGGCTGAAGGAAGAAGTTCTGGAAGTCAAGGGATTGGTAAAGCTCCGGCTCCGCTCCTTCTTGGGGAAAAACCAGCTTCAACTCGTCGCCACGAATCACGACCAGCTTGGTCTTGGCCTTGGGGCTGACGCAGAGCCAGTCGAGTCCGTCCGGCGCCGGCAGGGTTCCGTTGGTCTCGGCGGCCACCTGGAAACCGGCGCCGTGGAAGGCGTTGATCAGTTTTTCGTCCAGTTGAAGAAACGGCTCGCCGCCGGTGCACGCCGCCAGGGGGTTTTCCCCGCTCTCCGGCCCCCCCTTGCCCGGCCACAGAGAATGCGCCGCCGCCGCCAGCTTGTCCGCCGTCTCGAAGCGTTCGCCGCCGACGAAGCCGGTGTCGCAGAATTGACAATCGGCAGCGGCCCGGTCTTGCTCCAGCCCCGACCACAGGTTACATCCGGCGAATCGGCAAAACACCGCCGGACGCCCGACTTGAGCGCCTTCCCCCTGGAGGGAGAGGAATATTTCCTTGACGGCGTAGCTCATGAAATGGCCGGGTCGGTTGAGCCCGCCTCCTCGAAGCCGCCGCTTCTCAGGCGGCAGGCGTCGCATTCGCCGCACGGCGCCGCGCCCGGGCCGGGATCGTAGCAGCTCAAGGTCAGCCCATAGTCGACCCCCAGCTCCAACCCCCGTTTGATGATCCGCCCCTTGGTGAGGTCGATCAGCGGCGCGTGGATGGTGGTCTTGCGCCCGTCCTCGGCCGCCGTCTTGGTGGCCAGGTTGGCCATCTTCTGAAAGGCGGCGAGGAATTCGGGGCGGCAGTCGGGATAGCCGCTGTAGTCAAGCGCGTTGACGCCGATAAAGATGTCCAAAGCCCCCATGACCTCGGCCCAGCCCAAGGCGTAGGCGAGAAAAATGGTATTGCGCGCCGGAACGTAGGTGACCGGCGCGCCGGCGTCCATTTCCGCTTGCGAACGCCCCTTGGGAACATCGCCGTCGCCGGTGAGGGCCGAACCCTTGAAGGCCTCGGGGCCGATGTCGACGATCCTGTGCTCGGCGGCGGACGCCGCGCAAGCGACGGCGCGGGCCGCCTCGATCTCGGCCCAGTGGCGCTGGCCGTAGCGGAAGGTCAGGGCGTGGGCCTCGAACCCCTGGTCCATGGCGATGGCCAGAACGGTGGCGGAGTCGAGCCCGCCGCTGAGCAGCACCACTGCTTTCGGATTTTCCATCATGTGCTAATGTCCTGCTTTCATCATAGGGGGCCAATGACGGTGAAAAAAGCCATTCGCGCGCAAGCCATGGAAATCGGTTTCGACGCCGTCGGCTTTTGCAGGGCGGAAACCGCCGAGGCCGACCGGGACAACCTGTACGCCTACCTCAAGCGCGGCAATCACGGGGCCATGGACTGGATGGTCGAAACCGCGCCCCGCCGCGCCAGCGCCGCCGCTCTGTGGCCGGAGGCCAAAAGCGTGGTGGCGCTGGCCCTCAGCTACGCCCCCGAAGGCGACCCCCTGGAAACCCGCCCCGGGCAAGGGCTGGTCAGCGTCCACGCAAGGGGGCGGGACTATCAAACCCATGTGAAAAAGCGTCTCAAGCGCTTGGCCCGCTGGATGGCCGAGACCTACGATTGCGCGGTCAAAGTCTTCGTCGACACGGCGCCGGTCATGGAAAAGCCGCTGGCGGTCAGCGCCGGTCTCGGCTGGCGCGGCAAGCATACCCTGATGACGACGAAGGACCTTGGCTCATGGCTGTTCCTGGGCGAGGTTTTTTCAACGCTGGAGCTGGAGCCCGACGCCCCCCAAGAGGACCGCTGCGGCGACTGCCGGGCCTGCCTCGACGCCTGCCCCACCGGCGCCTTGTACGCGCCCTACCGCATGGACGCGCGGCGTTGCGTTTCTTACCTGACCCTGGAGCATAAAGGCCCCATTGACTTAAGCCTGCGCCCCCTCATGGGCAATCGCGTCTTCGGTTGCGACGATTGCCTGGCGGCGTGCCCCTTCGCACATGACGCGCCGCCGGCGAAAGTCGCGGCCTTCCGCCCCAAAAACGGAACCGGCGCATTGCAACTGGCCGAGCTGGCGGCCCTCGATGACTCAGCTTTCCGCGCCCGCTTCCCCGGCTCCTCCATAAAACGCGCGGGGCGGGACTCAATGGTCCGCAACGCCCTCATCGCCATCGGCAACAGCGCCGAAGCGTCCTTGTCCGACGTCGCGGAAAGCTTGCTGGGAGACGAGAGTGAAATAGTGCGCGACGCGGCGGCGTGGGCGGCGGGGCGGTTGCGGGGGCCTTAACGCCCAGGCACTCTTTTCTGTATGGCTGGTTGTGCGTGGCCACTCATGAAATCTCCCGAAACGGCGGGTCCATCGAAAAAGCTGTCCCACGCAGTATCGGCAGGGGTGATCAGCCGCGATTGGCCCACCTTAAGTATCTCCACCCGCTTAACCGTATCGGGCAGCGCCACCGCCTTGGGCAGGCGAATGGCCTGGCTATTGTTTATCTTGAACACGGTTGATTGGGTCATTGGCCGCCTCACAGGGATATCTTTGATTATATCGAGTATACTGTCACCTTAATCCCCCTCAGCCATAGGAAGCGTCTTACTCAAGGTCGCGGGTGCTGTCGGTGCGCAGGATTTCGTCGACGATCTCCGGGTAGCGCTCAATGATGGCGAGATAGGTCAGGGTCATGGGGTCCAAGGGCTTGCGGTTGCGGCCCTGCTCCCAGTTTTCGAGGGTTCTGGGGTTCAGGCAGAATCTAGAGGCGAACGCGTCCTGGGAAAGGGCCAGTTTTTCACGGATTTTTTCGATCATGAGCGACTCGGGCGCCTCGTGGATTTCCGCAAACACCCCCAAGCCCTTGCAGTCCTTCAACAGGCCCTTGCGGTCGGCCACCGAGGGAAGCCGCATGGAAACTTCTTCGCCCGCCACAAGCCGATTCAGCAAGCGGTGCGCCCGCCTGAGGGTTAGCCCTTGGCGCGCCAGCAGTTTGGCCACCTGAACCGGTTGCTGGAATCCAGCTTCCCCCATGCGGAGGACCACATTAACGGCGGAACCTTTTGGGCCTTTGCCGCCGGCCCTTGAGGGGGCCTGTTGACCTAACAGCTCCGTAAACGATGAGGTTCTGGACATTCGCCAACTCCATTAACTCACGAGCGACGGCGTTCAAGCCCGCCCTGTTCAAGGCGCCGGGCCGCAAGCCGTCACAATGAAATTCCCGAAGCGTCAACGTCGAGCCCCGCACTTCATAATTGGTGATGATCTCAAGAACGCCTTGATCAAGAACCACCTGAAAATGAACCACCGGCCTATCCTGCTCGACGACCACGAACTTCATGGAACGCCCCCATAATATATACGCAAGTTGCGTATATGGTCAAGCAATTTGTACGTTAATTGCGTATAGGTTTGTAATGGCCCAAAATTTTAGGAAGGTGATGAGATTAGCCTTTTCTCCGTAGCTTGGAGAAGACGTTCAATTAGGAGACCAGCGATGCGTTGAGTTTGGCTGGCAATATCAGGAAGTTTATCACGGTTTTCTATTTTACTTTTGTGAGCTATTTTCCCCCGAAATTTTGAAAGTTTATCGAATAATTCGATTTCGTCTGGAAGGTGCTTTTCAACAAGGTTTTTCACCGCTTTAGTTATAGAAATTATTTTGCCAGTTTTTATGGAATTCATGACACTTTCCTTGTCGCTTTTCAAAGCATCTTCGTTCTTTACAAACTTAATCGCATTTTCAATCAATTTCATTTTACCTGCCGGGCACTCTGGTCTCTCGGACATTTGCTCAATCGCGGCAAAGGCCATAATGAACTTGGCTGTAGGAGATTTTTCCATGCAACATGCGCAATAAAGGTCAATCGCAGTTCTTAATGATTCATTGATTTTGCAATTTTCATCAAAGCTTGATGCCAACAATTCAAAGAATTCTGTTGAATCTCTTCGCACAATTCCTGTCATTTCCGAGACACTGAATACCGATTGAGACTCACTTGGATAAACCATCAGCCCATGAACACATTCGCGTTGAATTAAGCCCGTTTTATCAATTACGGCTTTCTTCACAGCCGCGCTAGTTTTAAGCGTAGACTTGTCTCTCCCCACATTAAGGCCAAATTGCGCCCGTGCCGAGGCGGCTAATAGAGCGTTCCTAATGCGATTTCCAAATTCAGCGGAATCGTCTTCTGAATTGAAATCAGTAGCTATGAGGAAAAAATCTTCTGCTTCATTTATGGCGCCGCCTCTAGTCGCTTGAAGGGCAACTGATCTTCCGCCGATCTTCAGTTTAATTTTCTCATTATCGCTGACAATCATTGAACTCGTTTTGAAACGAAACCGCATTGTCCACATATCTGATCTCATCGTTGAAAATCCTCGTTTCACCGGAGTTTTGGAGAGCTATTAAGTGCAAGGTGTTTCGAGGTGAAATGGAGTTAATGTCCAGCAGAAGTAGGGGTATCTTGAGCTAATCCTGGTATGTCAGAGAAAGAAATCGCTTGATCGTTAATACAGTCGCTGACCCCCGGCCCTTTGCTATGCCGAGGCGACGGGGGCCGGGGTGGAAATTAAGCTGGTTCACCCTTAAGAGTCTCCCCTCGGCGCCGTTGGCTTTTCCCCCTCGATTCCCCATTAGACCTTTCAAAAACGTTGATGTATATTGCGCTGCAACATAAATGGGAGGTCCCGGGAAAGCGTCGTACAAAGAGCCGCCCTGGGCTTAAAAAAGATTTAAAAACAAGAGGATGTCCGCATGTCATCAAGACGTATGATTACCGTTGAAGGGAATGAGGCGGTGGCCTCGGTGGCCCATCGGCTCAGTGAAGTCATCGCCATCTATCCCATCACCCCCTCTTCGCCGATGGGTGAGTCGGCCGATGAGTGGTCCTCAAAGGACCAGCAAAATATTTGGGGCGTGGTTCCCCAAGTGGTGGAGATGCAGTCGGAAGCCGGCGCCGCCGGAGCCGTTCACGGCGCCCTGCAGGCCGGCGCCTTGACCACCACCTTCACCGCCTCCCAGGGTTTGTTGCTGATGATCCCCAACATGTACAAGATCGCCGGCGAGCTGACGCCGTACTGCATGCACGTGACGGCGCGCACCATCGCCTCCCATGGGCTGTCCATCTTCGGCGACCATTCGGACGTGATGGCGGTGCGCCAGACCGGCTTCGGCATGCTGGCTTCGGCCTCGGTGCAGGAAGCCCATGACCTGGCCTGCATCGGCACGTCGGCGAGCCTCAAGGCCCGGGTGCCGTTCCTGCATTTCTTCGACGGCTTCCGCACCTCCCACGAGGTGGCGAAAATCGAGGAGCTGACCAACGACGATTTGCGCGAGATGATTGACGAGGACCTGGTGGCGGGCATGCGCGAGCGGGCCTTGACGCCGGATAATCCCGTGCTTCGCGGCACCGCCCAGAACCCGGACGTCTTTTTCCAGATGCAGGAAGCGCGCAATTCCTACCATGACGCCTGCCCCGGCATCGTCCAGGATACCATGGACAAGTTCGCTTCGCTGACCGGGCGCAAGTACGGGCTCTTCGACTATGTGGGCCATCCGGAAGCGGAAAAAGTCGTGGTCATCATGTGCTCGGGCGCCGAGACGGTGGAGCAGACCTCCGCCTACCTCAACGGCGCCGGCGAAAAGACCGGCGTCATCAAGGTGCGCCTGTTCCGCCCCTTCTCTCTGGATCATTTTATTTCGGCGTTGCCCACCTCCGTGCGCGCCATCGCCGTGCTCGACCGCGCCAAGGAGCTGGGCGCGCTTGGCGAGCCCCTCTACCAGGACGTGGCGACGGCGCTGTTCCAGGCCAAATTGCGCGGCATGCGCTCCGCCGGCGCCGACCCGGTGGTGATCGGCGGACGCTACGGCTTGGCCTCCAAGGAATTCAGCCCGGCCATGGCCAAGGCGGTGTTCGACGAGTTAGGCCACGACAATCCCAAACAGAATTTCTCGGTCGGCGTTACTGACGACGTCACCGGGCTGTCGCTTGAGGTGGACGACGCCTTCGACATCGAGTCCGACAGCGTCACCCGCGCCGTGTTCTTCGGGCTCGGCTCCGACGGCACCGTCGGCGCCAACAAGAACTCCATCAAGATAATCGCCGAGAACACCGACAACGACGCCCAAGGCTACTTCGTCTACGATTCGAAGAAGGCGGGCGCCATCACCATTTCCCATCTGCGCTTCAGCCCCGATTCCCTGAACTCGCCTTATCTGATCAAGGAGGCCGACTTTTTGGCCTGCCATCAGTTCAACCTGCTGGACCAGCAGGACGTGCTGAGATACGCGCGCAAGGGCGCCACTTTCCTGCTCAACGCGCCTTGCGGCAAGGACGCGGCGTGGGACAAGCTGTCGCGCTCGGTGCAACAGGCGATAATCGAAAAAGAGCTCAAGTTCTATGTCATCGACGCCGATGCCGTGGCCGAGAAAGCCGGCATGGGACGGCGCATCAACACCGTCATGCAGACCTGTTTTTTCGCAATATCCGGCGTTCTAGAGCGCGACGAAGCGATCGCCCAGATCAAGGGCGCCATCAAGAAGACCTACGGCTCCAAGGGCCAGAAGGTGGTTGACCTGAACTTCGCCGCCGTCGACCAGACCCTGGCCAACCTGCATGAGATTTCCGTTCCCGGCCAAGTCACCGCCAACCGCGACCGGCCGCCGGTGGTTCCCGACCAGGCGCCCGACTTCGTCAAGCAGGTGACGGCGATGATGATGGCCGGCAAGGGCGACTTGCTGCCGGTCTCAGCCTTTCCGGTGGACGGCACCTGGCCCCTTGGCACCACCAAGTGGGAGCGCCGCAATCTGGCCCGCGAAATCCCGGTGTGGATCGAGGAGCTGTGCATCCAGTGCAACAAGTGCGCCCTGGTTTGTCCCCACGCCGCCATCCGCGTCAAGGCCTACGCCGAGAAAGAGCTTGAAGGCGCGCCCGCCTCTTTCAAGTCCATGGACTACAAGGGCAAGGAGTTCGGCGACGGGACCAAATACACGGTTCAGGTGGCGCCCGAGGACTGCACCGGCTGTAAGCTCTGCGTGCGCGTCTGCCCTGGCAAGGACAAGGCGAACCCCGAGCGCCTGTCCCTTGAAATGAAGCCGCAAACGCCGCTGCGCGATGACGAGGCGGAGAACTTCGGATTTTTCTTAAGTCTGCCCGAAACCGACCGCTCGAAACTCAAGCCCAACGTCAAGCTGACCCAATTCTGTCAGCCCCTGTTCGAGTTCTCGGGCGCCTGCCTGGGCTGCGGCGAGACGCCCTACATCAAACTGATCACCCAGCTCTACGGCGACCGCGTCATGATCGCCAACGCCACCGGGTGCTCCTCCATCTATGGCGGCAACCTGCCGACCACGCCCTACACTGTGAACGCGCAGGGTCGCGGGCCGGCGTGGTCCAACTCCCTCTTCGAGGACAACGC
>CAJXGZ010000046.1 GCA_913053795.1 uncultured Rhodospirillales bacterium
TGCGCTGGCCAGTAATTCGGATGTTGAGCAGCGTCTGACCAACCACGATGAGGTCGAACAGCTCCTCGTATTTTCGCCGCTCCCCGGCGCTTAAGGCCGCCGCCGTCTGGCTCAAGGGGATAATCGCCGCCCTGGCCACCAGGTCGTCCTTGGCGCAGATGGAGGCGACGGAGGCGGCGATCGGATCGCGCAGGCGGTTGGCCCAGAAATCGTCCGAGATCACGTAACGTTCGTCGCCGAGCGTGGTCAGGTGGCGGCCCAGCTCATGGCACCTTACGAAGTGATCGGCGAGATCGGGCGGCCGCGCCGCGGCGATATCCTGAAACATCCTAAATCCTCGCGCCCCTTGGCGCCGCCATCATATCAGGATTTATCGCCGCCGCAATAAACTAGTGGCGCAAGAGAATGGGGCGGGATGTCAGGCTAAATCGTCCAGACCGACGCCGAGCGCGTCGGCAATCGCCCGCAGGGATTTCACGGTCGGCTCTTTCTTGCCATGTTCAATCTCGGATAGATAGGCGGCGCTGATTCCGGCCTGAACGGCGAGTTCCTTCGCCTTCAAACCACGATGCTCGCGCCAGACGCGGATGGGGCTTTCCCCGTCAAGCATCCGCTCGGTCATCTCAAAAGGAATTAGCTCGTCCTCGCCCGCATCCAGGCGGCGCTTTGCTTCGTCATAGGCGCGGACGGCGGAGAATTCCTCGGCGGCGTTCTGGAGGCGCTCAAGGTCTTCCACGGGCAGGACGGCCATCTTCGCGCCGTCTGGGGTTGTAATGAATTGGATGTTCGCCATGGTTTTCTCCTAATCCTCATAAATTCCGCCGCGGGGGCCTATGGCCAGGATGGCGAGGACATTTCCGTTGCGATCGAAAATCACCCGCCAATCCCCAATTCGCAGCTTGTATCCAGGACGGTTTTGCAGCTTGGAAACATTGTTCTTCTGGCTTTCCGGATTCTTGGCGTAGACCTTTATTTTGGCTCGAATGCGCTTTGCCGCATTGGCGGGAATCCGCCTCAAGGTTTTGTCCGCCTCTCCACCGCCTCCCCCCCTTCCCCCATTGACACGTTTCATCCCGTCGCCCATGTTCCGGGGCATGAGTATTGAGCGTTTTCAATCGGTCGTCGAGGCCGCCTGGGAGGATCGCGACGCCGTCGCATACGACACCGTTGGCGAGGTCCGCGATGTCGTGCGCGAGGTCTTGAATCTGTTGGACAGCGGCCGCGTCCGCGTCGCCGAGCGCCAAGGCGCGGGCCGGTGGACGGTCAACCAGTGGCTCAAGAAAGCGGTGCTGCTGTCCTTCCGGCTCAACGACATGGCCGTCATGTCCGGCGGGCCGGGGGGCGCTCAATGGTTCGACAAGGTTCACTCCAAGTTCGACGGCTGGGACGAAGAGCGCTTCCGCGACGCGGGGTTCCGCGCCGTGCCCAATTGCACGGTGCGCCATTCCGCCTATATCGCGCCGGGCGTAGTGTTGATGCCGTGCTTCGTCAATCTCGGGGCCTATGTGGACAGCGGCTCGATGATCGACGCCTGGGCCACCGTCGGCTCCTGCGCCCAGATCGGCAAGAACGTCCACATTTCCGGCGGCGCCGGCATCGGCGGCGTTTTGGAGCCCTTGCAGGCCGAGCCCGTGATCATCGAGGACAACTGCTTCATCGGCGCCCGCTCCGAGGTCGCCGAGGGCGTCATCGTCGAGCAAGGGGCCGTCCTTTCCATGGGCGTGTTCCTGGGCGCCTCCACCAAGATCGTCGACCGCGCCACCGGTGAGGTCCACAGGGGGCGGGTTCCGGCCTATTCGGTGGTGGTTCCGGGCGCTTTACCCAGTGATTCAGGGCCGGGATTGTACTGCGCCGTCATCGTCAAGACGGTGGACGAAAAGACCCGCTCCAAAACCTCCATCAACGATTTGTTGCGGGAATGACCTCCCCCCTGGAACTCGCCCAGGCCCTGATCCGCTGTCCCTCCGTCACGCCCGAGGACGCCGGCGTCCTGGACGTTCTGCAAGAGGCGCTGGAGGGCGTTGGATTCGCCTGCCGTCGTTTGAAATTCGAGGACGTGGACAACCTCTACGCCCGCTTCGGAAGTTCAGCGCCCAACTTCTGCTTCGCCGGGCACGCCGACGTGGTTCCGGCGGGCGGCGCGGCCCAATGGACGCATCCGCCCTTCGCCGCCGAGGTCTCCGGCGGCAGGCTTTACGGACGCGGCGTGGCGGATATGAAAGGCGCCGTCGCCTGTTTCGCCGCCGCCGCTTCGAGTTTTGTCGCCTCCAGCGACGCTGATTTCGGCGGCTCCATCAGCCTGCTGATCACCGGCGACGAGGAAGGCCCCGCCGTCAACGGAACCGTCAAGGTTCTGGAATGGATGAAGGAAAACGGCGAGGCCATGGACGTCTGCCTGGTCGGCGAGCCTTCCAACCCCAAGCAACTCGGCGACATGATCAAGATCGGCCGCCGGGGCAGCCTCAACGGAAAAATATGCGTGTACGGCAAGCAAGGGCACACCGCCTATCCGGAATTGGCCGACAATCCCATTCCCAGCCTGATGCGGATGATGACGGTCCTCAACTTCGCAGACCTGGACAAAAAGACCAAGTACTTCGAGGCCTCCAAGGTGGAGATCACCAGCTTTGACGTGGGCAATCGGGCCACCAACGTTATACCGTCCAAGGCGTGCGCCGCCTTCAACGTCCGCTTCAACGACAGGCGCACGGGCGAAAGCCTGACGGAGCTTTTAAAAAAGCGCTTCGACAAGGAGGGCGCGGTTTACGATCTGGAGGTGGACGTCACCGCCGAGCCCTTCCTTACCAGCCCCGGTCCCTTGAGCGAGCTGATTTCGGCGGCCGTCGAGCAAGTCACCGGACGGCGGCCGGATTACGGAACAACCGGCGGCACCTCTGACGCCCGTTTCATCAAGGACCACTGCCCGGTGGTGGA
Source organism: uncultured Rhodospirillales bacterium (assembly GCA_913053795.1). Lineage (GTDB taxonomy): Bacteria > Pseudomonadota > Alphaproteobacteria > Rhodospirillales > 2-02-FULL-58-16 > CAJXGZ01. Next base: position 2,935 of record CAJXGZ010000046.1, read on the forward strand.
GTTCGGCTTGATCAGCGAGACCGCGCACGGAACCGACGAGCATGTCAACGTGGCCGACTTGGAGACGCTAAGCGAAATCTACTTGGCGGCGCTGAACGGCTATTTTAAAGTATGACGCCCCCCTTAAAGGAGATTCTTCGTTCTCTTTACGGCGCCTACCGCTTGGCCCGGGCCGACGCCGGCGGCATGACCTTTTTCAATATCTCCGTAAAGGGGTTCTGGCGCTCCTTCTTCGCGGCGGTCATCATCGCGCCTTTGTATACATTACTGCTGTACATGCGCTTCGACGCCGGCGAGGTGGGCGCCGCCGTTCCAAGGTACGTTTCGGTGGAGGTTATTTCCTACGTCATTGCCTGGACGGCTTTCCCGGTGGTGATGCTCTCGGTCGTCCGGTTCCTGGAGCGCGAGAAGAAATACCTTACCTATATCATCGCCTATAACTGGGCGGCGGTGCTGCAAAACGGGCTTTACATACCGCTGGCCATGCTGTCGGTGAACGGGATGCTGTCGGAAGAAACGGCGAGTGCGCTGAGCTTTGTGATTCTTTTATTGATCCTCGTCTACACGTGGTTCATCACCAAGACGGCCCTTGAACTGCCCACCGGCTCCGTCATCGCCATCGTCGCCCTGGATTTGGTGCTTGGCGTATTCATCAGCGTCACCGCCGAAAGCATACTGTAGGAATCTGGAAAAAAATGGTATTCTGCAACCACTGACACCATATGAACTTTGAATGAGAGAAGGCGCCATGCCCCAGCCCAACTTGGATCATAACCGGCTTTTGCTGGAGATCGAAAAGATCACCCGTCAGCACAACAGGGACGTCATCAACCCGATGATTGCCGAATTGTGCATAAATGACTTGCACCCCTTGAAAGAGCTTCTGGCCCGCGCCCGGGGGGATTACATTAAGGAGTTTTTAGACCTCGCCAAAGTGGCGGGAAACGGGTCGCCGTCGATTGAGCAGATCGACAAGCTCCATAAATTGCGCCTGACTTTCGAGGAACTGCTCGCCGCCATGCAAGCCCTGGAAGACGCCATCGAGCGTGGTTATCTGGACGTGAAGGGGGATTAGGTTTTAAAGGCGGAAATGACGAAATTGAAAAAATCCTTGAACCACCCGCCGCCGAACCATTCGTTATAAAGATCGACCAAGTAAACGTGCAGCACTTTCATGCCGACGAACAAAAGGAAGAGGGGCGTCGTTAAAAACCCCATGACGCCCACCAACAGACCGACGACGCCCCACACATACTGCCCCATGAACAGCGCCAGAATGGAGCAGATAAGTCCCAGCGGAACGAACACCACCCCATTGACGAAGATGCCGGCGAGGCCGAATCCGACGGCGAAATAGCCCATAACCGGCTGATCTTGCTTCGGCGGGGCATGGGGCGCTTGCGGCTCCGGGCGCTCCTCGGGAGCTTGGGATTTGGGGGTGAGGCTCAGTTCAATTTTTTTCATGGTGATGTAATCTAACCTCTTAATAGATCACCTTCACCAAGTATAGGCCTTCGGCCGGGACCGTGGGGCCGCCGGCGGCGCGGTCCCGGGCCTCCAAGGCGGCGCGCATGTCCTCGGCCGTCCACTTGCCTTCGCCCGCCAGCTTCAAGGCGCCGACCATGTTGCGCACCTGGTGGTGCAGGAATGAGCGCGCCTTGGCGTTGATGAAGATGCCGTCGCCTTGGCGGCGGACGTCGAGTTCGTCCAAGGTCTTCAGGGGCGATTTGGCTTGGCAGTTTGTGGCGCGGAAGGTGGTGAAGTCGTGCTTTCCCAGCAATGTCTTGGCCGCCGCGTCCATGGCGCCGGCGTCCAGCGGCGCCGGAACCCACCACTTGTAGCCGCGCTCGAGGGCCAGGGGCGAACGCCGGTTAATCATGCGGTATTCGTAAACGCGCCCGACGGCGTCGAAGCGGGAATGAAAGTCCCCGTCCGCTTCTTCGGCCGAAAGAACCGAAATCGCAGCCGGTTTTATGTGAAAGTTTATGGCGTCGCGCACGGTAGCGGCGTCGTACTCTTTGGCCAGATCGAAGTGGGCCACCTGGGCCAGCGCGTGAACGCCTGAATCCGTGCGCCCGGCACCGAGAACGGTGACCGCCTCGCCGGAAAGCTTGGCGATGGCTTCCTCCAGCGCTTGTTGGACCGAGGGGGCGTTTTCCTGGCGTTGCCACCCGGAAAAACCGCCGCCGTCATATTCAAGGGTGATCTTGTATCGAGGCATAATGAAAAAACCTACCCTTCTCTTTACTTCCCTGGCCGCGCCGCCGCCTTGAACAGGATATACAGCGTCCACAGTTTCTTGCGGTGGTCGCGCTTGCCCTGTTTGTGCTGGGCCAGCAGGGCTTCGATGAACGGACGCTGAAACCAGCCGGCGACAGGGTTGGCGGCGTCCATCAGGGTTTCGCTGACCGGCGCGTAGAGGGGGCCGCGCAGCAGGTCCGTCAGCGGCAGGCCGAAGCCGTGCTTGGGCTGGCGCACCACGTCCTCGGGCAGATGGCGTTCGGCCAGTTTTTTTAAGATGTATTTGGTCTGTCCGCCCTTGGCCTTCCAGCGGGGGGGCAGGGACATGGCGTATTCGGCGAAGGCGCGGGCCAAATAGGGAGAGCGCACCTCCAGGCTGTTCATCATCGACGCCCGGTCCACCTTGGCCAGGATGTCCTCGGGCAGATAGGTTGTGGTGAAAACGTGGATCAGGCGCTCAAGCGGGTCCTTGGCGGCGCAAGTTTCCAGCGCTTCGCCGATGGGCTGGAAGATGTTGTTTTCCGGCATCGCCTCCGGTTTCCAAAGGGCCGTTTGCTCCCTGTCCGTGAAGGCCGCCATCCACAGCGCGTTCTGGATATCCACGCTTCGCCCGAACCCTTGCGAGACATGGCGCAGGACGAAGTCCAGGTTCATGTAGCCGCTTCTGGCCGGCAGCAGGTTGAGGGCGGCCCGCAAACAGGCCCCCAAGGCAGGTGAAGCCAAGGACATGAATTTGGCGAAACGGTGGGCCTTGAACGAGGCGTAGCCGGCGAACAGCTCGTCGCCGCCGTCGCCGCCCAGCGCCACGGTCATGGTCTTCCTTGCGGCGCGGCACACCAGGAAGGTGGGCAGCAGGGAGTAATCGGCCAAGGGCTCGTCGATCATGGCGGAAACGGCCTGGAAGGCTTCCATCACGTCGCCGCCGCCGAGCGCCACAACCTCGTGGGGAAGGCCGCAATGGCGGGCGATGCGGGCGGCGCCCTCAGTCTCGTCGTAGGAGGATTCCGGCATCTTGACGGTGAAGGCGGTGATCCCCGCCGATTGGCGCGCGCAGGCGGCGGCCAGCAGCCCAGAATCGACGCCGCCCGACAGGAACAGGCCCACCGGCACGTCGGCGATCAGGCGCTGGCGCACGGACTCGTCCAGCAACGCGTCCAGGCGGTCCAGCGCTTGGGCTTGGCCGAGGTTGGGGCCGCATCCGCCGTAAACGGGGCGCCAGTAAGGTTGAACGTCGGCCTTGCCGTTTTCGAAGACCAGCAGATGGCCGGGGCGGAGCTTGGCGACGCCTTCGAATCCGGAGCGGTCGCCCGGCAGGTATTCGAAAGTCAGGTATTGGCGGACCGCCGCCCGCTCCAGGCCGGCTTGGCCATAGGCCGGGTGGCGGCGGAGCGCCTTGATCTCGGAGGCGAAGACCAGGGCGCCGTTTCGCAGACCGTAAAACAGGGGCTTTTCGCCGAATCGGTCACGCGCCAGATAGAGCTTGCCGCTACGCCCTTCATGAAAGGCGAAGGCGTACATTCCGTCCACCCGCTCCAGGGTCTCCGCCACGCCGTAACGCTGAATCAGGCGAAACAGCGCTTCGGTGTCGGAATGGTCCTTGAGGGATGCGCCGTCGTTTCGCAACCCCTCGGCCAATTCGCGGTAGCCGTATATTTCTCCGTTGAAAACCAGGGCGTCGCCGGTTTCTTCGTCGATGCGGGGCTGGGCGCCGCCCTCAAGGTCAATGACCGCCAGGCGGCGGTGGCCCAGCGCGATGTTTTCGTCCACATGCAATCCGCTTGCGTCCGGCCCCCTGTGCGCCAGGGTTTCCATCATGGCGGCCAGGACGCCTTTCGAGTCGCGTCCGGGATGGGTGAACCCGACGATTCCGCACACGGGCGTCAGTCCTTCTTGGCGGGAGAGGGCTTAATGTTGCTTGTCCTCTTGATCGAATAGGTGGTCTTGCCCTGGGATTCAAAATAGGTGCGTGATTGAATTTCGGCTATGACGCCGAGAAGCATGAACATGATCCCGGCGATGCCCAGCGTTCCCGACACCAGGGGCAACGGCGTCAGGATGAAATCGACGGCGTAGAACACCTTTATAATCACCGCCCAAATGAAGGCGCCGAAGGAAAAAAACAGGCTCAGGATGCCGATCTTTCCGAAGAACTGGATCGGCCGGTCGAAGGAGCGGTCGATGAAATAGAGCACCAGGATGTCCAGCAAAACCCGGACCACCCTCCCCAGACCGTACTTGGATACGCCGTACACGCGGGCCTTGTGGGCGACCACCAGTTCGGCCACCCGGGCGCCCTCCCAGGCGGCGTAGATGGGGATGAACCTGTGCATTTCGCCATAGAGGCGCACGTTCTCGATGACCTCGCGCTTATAGGCCTTCAAAGTGCAGCCGTAGTCATGCAGCCATACCCCCATGACCCACGAGATGATCCAGTTGGCGATCCGAGACGGCAGCAGGCGCGTGACCGTCCTGTCCTGGCGCTCCTTGCGCCAGCCGGAAACCACGTCGTAGCCTTCGTCCAGCTTTTTCAGGAGGCGGGGAATGTCGGCGGGATCGTTCTGCAAATCCCCGTCCATGGGAATGACGATGCCGCCCCGGCTGTGGTTGATGGCCGCCATGATCGCCGCCGTCTGCCCGTAATTGCGGCGCAAATGGATAACGCGGACTTTCGGGTCTTTTTTGGCGATGTCATCCAAAATCGCGCCCGAGCCGTCGGTGCTGCCGTCGTTGACGAAAATGACTTCGTACTCATGGCCCAGACCTTCCAGAACCTCTGTCAGGCTGTCGTGAAGGGGAACGATGTTGCCGCGTTCCTCGTAGATGGGAATGAGAATGGATAAATACATAACGGTATTTGTAGCCCTATCGCCGTTCTCCGGCAATACGCTCTAACAAAGGGGCCTGACCCCTTTGTTGTAACAAAGGGGCCTGACCCCTTTATTGCGCCAATCCTTGACGCCGCCGCGCCGAGGCCATAAGTGAAAGCTATCGCGAAACGAGGTTTTATTGACGTTATGGCTGCCTTATCCATCATTATCGCGCCCGATTCGCGGCTTAAGGGCCATTGCGAGCCTGTGGAGCGCGTCGATAAAGAAGTGCGCAAGCTCATGGACGGTATGCTGGACGCCATGCACAAGCACCAGGGCATCGGCCTGGCGGCGCCGCAGGTGGGCGTGCTGAAGCGGGTCATCGTCATCGACATGGCCAGGGAGGGCGAGGAGCCCGCCCCCATGCGCATCGCCAACCCCGAGATCGTCTGGACCTCGGAGGAAGAGGTCTTAGGTGAGGAAGGCTGTCTGTCCCTGCCCCAGCAGTTCGGCGACGTCGTCCGGCCCAAGAAGGCGCGGGTGCGTTATCTCGACCAGGACAATCAAGAACGGGAAATCGAGGCCGAGGACATGCTGGCCCGGTGCATCCTGCATGAAATGGATCACCTGGAGGGGATTCTGTTCGTCGATCATATCTCGGCGCTCAAGCGCAACATCATCCTGCGCAAGCTGACCAAGATGAAAAAGCTGATGGAAGCGGCCGAATGAGGCTCATCTTCATGGGAAGCCCCGGCTTCGCCGTTCCGGCGTTGATGGCCTTGCTGGAGGCCGGACACGACGTCTGCGCCGTCTATTCCCAGCCGCCCCGCCCCGCCGGACGCGGCCACAAGGAGCGCCCCTGCCCCGTTCACGCCTTGGCCATGGAGAAGGGGCTCGAGGCGCGAACGCCCGAAAGCCTCGAAGGCGCGGCGGAGCGGGACGTTTTCGCCGCGGTGAACGCCGACATCGCCGTGGTCGCCGCCTACGGATTGATCCTGCCCAAGCCCTTCCTGGAGGCGCCCCGGCTCGGCTGCGTCAACATTCATGCTTCCCTGCTGCCGCGCTGGCGGGGGGCGGCTCCCATTCAGCGGGCGGTATTGGCGGGCGATGCTGAGACCGGCGTCACCATTATGCAAATGGACGAGGGCCTGGACACCGGCCCCATGCTGTTGGCCGAAGCCATGCCCATTACGCCCGGGACGACGGCGTCAAGCCTGCATGACGCTCTTTCCGCCATGGGGGCGCGGCTGATCGTCCGCGTTCTGGAGGATACGCCTTCCCCGACTCCTCAGGCGCCCCCGCCTGTGGACGGCGGCGCCTACGCCAAGAAACTTACGCGCGGCGAGGGGCGGCTGGACTGGTCGCGCCCGGCCCGCGAGCTGGAGCGGGCGGTGAGGGCGCTCAACCCCTGGCCCGGCGTTTGGTTCGAATGCGAAGGCGAGCGGATCAAGGTATTGGCGGCGGAAGTCTCTGAAAGCGCGGGAGAGCCCGGCGCCGTCCTCGGCGACCTGACGGTGGCCTGCGGCTCCGGCGCCCTGATCCTGAAAAGACTGCAAAGGCCGGGCAAGGCCCCCATGGACGCCAAGGATTTCCTTCGCGGCCATCCGTTCATACAGCCCGGCGGGAGCCTCAATTAAGTAAAGTAAGGCGTCCCTAAAACTTATTTTTTGTCTTACTGGAATAAGTATAGCCCCTGCCGAGATAGTCGATCGCCGCCTTATTGAAGTCTGACAAAAGGGCGGAAAGTTTTTTTGCGATGCTCAATGCGTCAGGCAGGCGCTTGGATCTAAAAACCAATTGCAGGGCGAGCCTATCGCCCGGCTGTTGGAAATACGCCGAACAACTCGGGGAAGCGTTCTCCATGGGCTTGGCGCACCTTCCCGTCATGACCATCCGCCCCTTCAAGAAGATAACGAAAAAGGATTTATTATTTTTCTCGGGCGTCGTTCCGATCCTGTCCCAGCCGAGGATCTGGCTTGCGTCGATAATTTCTCCGTCGCGTCCCTTGTTTTTCTTCACAAAGGCGTTCCAGGATTTGGGGAAGTCCATATCGCGGTCAAGGGGATCAAATTTATGTTTGTTTCTTTCGAAAAGGCTTACCAAGTTAAAGGCGATCTGCTCCGGAATCAGATTTCCTTCCTGCATATCCGCAAACAACGCGGGCGGAAAAACACGAATCGAGAGAAGGCGCGGCGCTCCGGTTTCCGCCATTGCCGCCGCGCCGCCGTCACCGAGTCCGGGAAGGCTGGCGTGCAAGGACAATTCCGAAATTGGGCCATCCATCCTACCGCCCGAGCGGAAATAATTGTTGGGCGTCAGGAAGGGGACGCCGGCGACGCTAGTCAGAACCTTGCCGGGAACTTGGTTGTGCGTTTTCATGATGTCGTTCGAAGCCGAGAGCGTGACGAGGACAATCAGGATCAACGGAAGAGCCAAAAAAAACTTGTGCATGAGCAGAAATTCGCGCAATCCCGTGGCCGTCTTGCGCTCTTCGGGGGCGGCGCCGGCCTTGCCTTTTGACAAAGCGAGCGCACCGAAAAACGCGCCGAAGAACGCATAGACGTAAATGCCGATGATCGTCAGCGCCAATAAGGTGATAAGGAAAAAACCAACGTCATTGGGATAATAGCGCGGAACCATCGCCACAAAACTGATGCCGTAAGGCACGAACTTTATACAAAGAATAAAAATGACCAGAGAAACGAAAAATATGAAAAAAAGTAAGTGGCCGCGGCGAACGCGCCCGTTGTAAATCTGTCCAAGCCCGGGGGAGAGCAGGGAAAGCAATCCCGCCGCCCATGGATTGGGTCCTTTCTCCATCGCCATTACGCCGCTTCCTTTTCCTTACCGCCCGCCGCTATGGAGTGCGCCTCCTGGCCCTGTTTCACTTTGAAAGAAGGCTTTGCGCCCGTTCATCGGGGACGCGGAGAGCCTCGGCGATTTCGCCAAGCAACTCTATTTCCTTGGGCGTCAGTTCACCGTCGGCGGCGGCGACAAGCTTGGCGGCGTTGATCATTTCATCCTTCATCCCGTCGGGAATCCCGCCTTCGATCTCGGACAGGTATTGTGACAGGGGGACTTTCTCCACATGATCCAAGAGAGCAATTTCATCGACCTCCCAGGCCTTGAGGGGCCTGCCGACGAAGCGCTGGAAAGCGGCGTCCAAGACGTCGATCTCGTTGATCAAGAGCTTGTCGTCGGCCATGGCCATGGCCGACGTCACCTTCAGGAAGACGTCTTTCAACTGCTCCGGCGTTTCCAGGGGCTTGTCCGCGCTGGTCATGGCTGTACCCCCTTGTTGGTTAACCCGACATTTTCAGGATGATCTTAAAATCAACTCTA
>CAJXGZ010000047.1 GCA_913053795.1 uncultured Rhodospirillales bacterium
CGGCGAGAACTCCAGCACCGGGCCTGAAACCACAAGTTCCATATCCCGGGCCAGGCGCTTGATGACCTCGGGCGGCGCGTTGGCGACGTCCTTCAAGGTCTCGGAAATGATTTGGCGCACTTTGGGGGCTTGGTCCCGGGCCAGAATTTCCAGCGCCTCGTAGGTGATTTTGCGGACTTTGTCCTGTTCGTCGTGGGTCAGCCCAGGCGCCAGCTTGGCGATTTTTCCGGCGAGATCGGTGCGCACGTCCACGTCTATGTCGCGGGCCAAAATCAGATCGGCGTGGCCCGGCGTATCCTGGTTGGCGGCGATCTTGCGGCGCACCTCGGGCGAGGGGTCATCGGCGAGAAAATAGAGGATTTCCGGCTTCAGGTTCTGGCGCTCCGCCAGTTCGCGGCGCACCGCGCGGTCCTCGTGGCGGGCCAGTTTCTTGGCTTCCTCGTAAGAAATGGGCTTCTTGCCTTTCAAGCCCTTGAAAAGTCCCTTCAGGATGCCCGCCATTTAAAGACTCGCCCTTATTGCTTGCCGCTTACGAGGTCGCTGAAGAATTCGATTTGCCACATCATGTCGTCCTTGCTGAGGGGATAGATGTCTCCTTCCTGGGGGGGGATGACTTCGTTGGGCATGATGCGGGCGATTCGATGCTGCAGGTTAAAGGCGAGCTTCATGGGCAAGTTGGCCTTCCAGGACAAGGCGACGACGCCCTTGGCGCTGCGCTCTGAAAAAATTTTCCGAACAACGTCCGACGGAATGCCGCTACGCACCGACATCGCCGCCAAAACGAAATCGTTGTCGCTGGCCTGCAGGGCCTTGGAGATGATTTTGTCGTCCAGCTTTCCTGTCTGTTGCAGCCGTTCAGCCATGGGAATGAGCGAGTTGAAATCTGAAAAATCAAGGTTGGGGTCATTGGCGCCGGCGTCCGCGTCCTTGCCCGCCAGGCGATGCTTGGCGACTTCCTTGACGGCTTCCAGGGTCTCCTTGTCCAAGTCGTCGCGCTGCTTCAAGGATTCAAGCAGGTTGTCGGCAAGGAATTGAGCCATGCGGGCGGCGGCGCCCTCTGAAAGCTTCGGACGGCTCACCAGGGGCGCATGCCACAAGTCGATTTCAGGGGCGCGCTCGATCAGGTTGTCAAGGGTCTCCTCGCGGATTTGGGCGCTGTCGTTGGCCAGAAGATCGGCGATGGCTTCAATGTCGTCGGTGGCGGCGATGGCGTCGGACACGCCCTCATTCACATTGGAGCGCCTGGAAATGGCGCCTAGGCCGCCCTTGGCCGGACCGGTTTCGATGATCTCGACAAGATCCTCGTCAGTGAGGACGGGCGAGAACTCCAGCACCGGGCTGGCGACCACCGCTTCGGCGTCGAGCGCCAGCTTTTTGATGACGTCTGGCGGCGCGTTGGCGACGTCCTTCAAGGTCTCTGAAAGAATCTGGCGCACCCGCGTGGCTTGGTCTCGGGTCAGGATTTCCAGCGCCTCGCCCGTCATCTTCTGCAGTTTGCTTTGCTCCATCGAGCTTAAGCCAGGCGCCAGCTTTGCGATCTTTCCAGCCAAGTCGGACCGAACCTCATTATCCGCGTCATTGGCCAACACAAGATCGGCGTGGCGCGGCGCGGCGTTGTTGGCGGCGATGGCTTTTCGCACCTCAGGCGAAGAATCCTCGGCAAGGAAATATAGAATTTCGGGACTGACGTCCCTACGCGCCGCCAGGGCGAGGCGCACGTTGCTGTCCTCATGGCGCGCCATTTCCTTGGCTTCCTCGTAAGTTATGGTTTCATTGCTAATGAGATCTGTCACGAAGCTGCCTCCTCTTTTTGCGCGCCCGGAGACGGCGCCATTCGGAATCCACCTTTGCCATCGCGTTTCACCGCATACATGGCTTCGTCGGAACGCGCAATAAGATCGTCGAGACTTTCCTTCGCCGCCGGATCGAACATGGCGATGCCGATGGAAATGCCAAGCGGATGATCGTCATCCCCGGAGAACTGCAATAACTTCTTGCTTTCATCCAGTAAGACTTCGACGCGCTTCATGGTCACTTCTTCGGTGATTCCATCAAGCCACATGGCGAATTCGTCGCCGCCAAGGCGTGAGATTACGTCGCCCGGGCGTGAGAACTCCATCATCATGTCGCGAAGAAAAAGAAGGACGTCATCGCCGGCTTTGTGGCCATGGACGTCGTTAACCCGCTTGAAGTTATCCAAGTCAACGTAGAACAAGGCGGCGGTTTTACCGTCCCGTTTGAGCCGCTCCACCCTTCTTGGCAGTTCTATCTCATAAAAGGCGCGCCTGTTCAGCAAGCTGGTCAAGCCGTCGGTGCGCGAGAGCTTGAGAATTCTTTCATGATTGGATATCTGCTCGTTGGCGATGCCAAGCTGGTTCGCCACGTCTCTGATGACGATTTGGGTTTCGACGTCCCAAGCCTCGTTGAAGTCTTTTTTCCACATGGCGATGGCGCCGTTGATGGACTGGCGGTAATGGGTGGCCGCCGCCAAAATCAGCCAACCCCCTATTTCTTCTTTCATAATGTCGTCGTCCTCAAGGCCTTTTAGGCGCTTTTCCAACTCATTGAGGCCTTTGCAGTCGCCGTAATCGGCGGCCAAAATAAATTCGTTTGATTCGTTAAGGCGGTAAATTCCGCAGCCTGCGGCGCCAAGGGCGCGGGCGGTGGCGGTGGCGGCGGTGGACAGCATGTTGTTGGGCTCCACCTCGTCGCGAATGGTGCTGACGATATAGTTGAGAAGTTGCTCGCGGTGCCGGGCCTGGTTAAGGGCGTCCTCGCGGCCCCGCTCTTCGGAGATGTCCCGGCAAATTCCCCTGGCGCCGCGCCATTCGCCGTCGTCGTTTATGAGCGGCCGGCTGGAGACCACTACGCAGGCCGTTGACCCGTCGGCCTTGCGCATCCACATTTCCACGTCCTCTACCGCCCGATTGCTCATGAAGGGCATGGGCGAAAATTCCTGGGGATTGAGAACGAACTCCTCGGGCCGAAGCCCGACCATGTCTTCCGCCTTATGGCCGAGAGCGCCGCGGGTGGTGACGAAAATGAAGTCGCCTTCGGGCCCGACTTCCCATGAGAAGTCGCTGGAGATTTCCACAAGGTCCTTAAAGCGTTGCCGGGACTCAACAAGCGTTGAGCGAAGGTTGCGCTCCATTGTGGTGTCCTTGGCGAGGACCACGAAAGTTAAGCCGTCCGTTTGCGGCACCACGGTTATTTCCAGGGTGATTGGGCCTTTGGCGCCTTGCAGTGAAATGGCGCCGGCGACGATTTGGCCTTCTTGCGCCGCATGGGCGACCATGGAGGGGATTTCCGGCGCCGCCCCGTGCTTCAGCAAAGCCTCGAGGTTGGCGCCCTTTTCGTTGGCGGCGACGATGGCGCAATCATGGTGAACCAGCATCGCCGCGCCGGGGTAACCATCCAAGAGTGTAGGGTCAGGTTGTTCGCTGTTGTTCATGGCGCTCGCAAATTATGACCTAAGCATATTATAATATTTCCACTTTACTCATTTTACCATGTTTAACGCTACCCCTGGAATACTAACGATTAAATGAAAAAAACTTGATAGATCGCCGTGACGGAGCCACGAATTAGCTTATGGATATTTCACCGAACGGGCAAGTAAGGGCCGAGGCTTGGTTGTTCGACCTTGACAACACCCTTTATGACGCTTCGACCGGGGTGTTCGACCTTATCGACGAACGCATGCGTTCGTTCATCGCCGGCTTTCTTGATCTTGACCTGGACGAGGCCTTCCGCGTCCAGAAACGTTATTTCCGTGAATACGGCACGACCTTGCGCGGCTTGATCGAGCGCCATGGAGTGGAGCCCGAGCGTTTCCTCGAGCATGTTCATGACATCGACCTTGCCCAGGTGAGTAAAAGCCCGGCCCTTGACGGGGCCCTGGCCCGTCTGCCGGGGCGCAAAATCGTTTTCACCAACGCCTCCGCCGGCCACGCCGAAAGGATCATGGACCGCCTTGGCGTGGCGCATCATTTCGAGGGCGTTTTCGATATCGCCCGCGCCGATTACACGCCCAAGCCGGAACCGCTTGTCTATGAGCGTTTGATCGGACTTTACGGCCTTGATCCCGCCAGCACCGTGATCCTCGACGACATGGCCCGCAACCTGGCGCCGGCGGCGGCGCTGGGCATGACCACCGTATGGGTGCGCACCAACTACGATTGGGGACGGGAAGGATCAGACGGCGGCCATGTCCATCACATTGCTGACAATCTGATTGAGTGGTTGGAAGGCGCGGCCGGCGGCTAATTTTTATCGCCCCGCCCGCCAGGGGCCCCTCCAGACGACAACGCCGTCTTGGGCGAAGAGTTTGCACTCGCGTCTCGCCTTGTCGCGGCATTCGTCGAGGGTGAGCAGGATGTTGAGGTCGGCGCTGTTGCAATCGGCGTAATCGCAATAGGATAAGGCGTAATGACTGCCGTCAGGGGAGACGGTCATATACCCTGTTCCCAATAGATTATGCCACTTAAGTCCTTCCGCGACTTCGGGCGATATGGTAATGGGGCCGCCGCCGGCGAATTGCTGCGCCTCGGTGAGGCATCCCGTTAACAGGGCGACGCTTAACGCCGAGCCGAGAAACAGGTTGACGATATTTCTCTTATGACGCATGTCAATCCGTTTTTTTTGCGGAGGCCCTTTATTTTGATTACAATAGGGGGCGGAAAGGAAAAAAATAATGAAAAAATATCTGTCCGTTGGTCTGGTCATGACGGCGCTCGGGGCGGGGGGGTGGTTATTCTCGTCCCAAGCCGCCGTCACGTCCGCCTCCGCCGCCGAGATGGTCGTTTATAAATCTCCGAGTTGTGGATGTTGCGGCGGTTGGGTGAGGCATCTCCGCCAAAGCGGCTTCACGGTTGAAATCCGCGAGCGCGAGGACGTGGTCCCCATCAAGCGTAAACTGGGCGTGCCGGAGCGTCTCGACTCCTGCCACACCGCTTCCATCGGCGGCTACGTCATCGAAGGGCATGTGCCGGCCAAGGATATCCGCCGCCTGCTGGCGCAAAAACCGAAAGCGAGCGGACTGGCCGTTCCCGGAATGCCGATGGGCTCCCCCGGCATGGAGCAAGAGGGTGGCCAAAAGGAACCCTACGCCGTGATCCTCTTCGACGGCGCCGTAAAGCGCGGGGTCTTCGCCAAGTATTAAGAAGCCGAGAAGGGGGGGAAGGTGAAGACGACGCGCTATTTCGAGGAACAGGTTCTTCGAAAACGTCCCTATATCCGACGGGAATGGCGTGAGCGCATACTCGCCAATCCCTTTTCTCAATCCATCCTCATTACGTCCACCCGTTAATGGCTTGTAATGTATTCCCGAAGCGCCTTGTTGATGGCGGTTTGGTACTTTTCGCTACGAGCCTTGAACCAAGCCAGCACGTCGGCGTCGAGGCGGATGGTGACGGGTTTTTTTATGGGGCGGTAGAAGCGCCCTCTTTCAGCGTTGTTCCAATCGGCGCCATCGGGAATATCCGACGTGTCGATTTTGGCGTCGGGCAAGGCCGCTAGGGCGGCGAGTTCCTGTTTTTCCCGCTTAGACATTTTGCTCATATTTAGTTCTTTCTCGCTTGGTCGCCTTGTGCGCCGAGACAATTCTCATGCTCTCTCCGGCGCCGTTATCCTGATAGGTATGCGCCACCAGAAGCAGAACAACGCCACCCACCAGTCCAAGAGTTTGCCAACGTTCTTCATCGTTCTCAAAGCGATCCTGTGTGCTGATGTGCAGAGGATCATCAAAAACAAGCTTAGGGTCCAAACTCATTCAAATGATACCCTTTGGCGGCCCCCTATTTTCCTCTCACTAGGCGCGGAAGCCGCAGTGATGCTGGCGCATCACAAGGATTTCGCAACGACGTGAGAGGAGAATAGGGGGCCGTCCCCCAATCTTGCCGCAGGCGCAGGCCGAAGGGATTTGGAGATAATAGCGCAGGTCGGCGTCGAGAACTTTCAATAATGATATGCATTTATTTCAAGCTCTCTCCTTGTCCTGCGCTATTCTTTCCAAACCAAAGGGCATCATTTGAATGAGTCTGGACCCTAGCCACTTCGAAGCTGACGCCATGCTTTATCCGGTTTGTGCGATTTTTGTTGTCATCCCACTCGATACGCATGGGCGGCAATACCACTTGTACTTACATTATTGTACATACATTCGTGAGGAGCGTCAAATGTTGGATTCTCCCTCTAATGACTGGTCCCGGCCGAGTACGTGATCTTGTTGTAGACGTTGTATTTGCCGGAGGGTTTTTTCATGGGGATGCGCTTGACTTCCTTGAGGGTCTTGGCGTCGTAGACCACCAGGGCGCCGTCCATATCCCAGATGCTGACCAGGGCGTAATCGCCTGAGCGGGTGAACTCCACGTGGGCGTTGGTCTTGCCCGGCTCCGACTTGATGGTCTTGACGATTTCCAGCGTGCGCTTGTCGATGACGTGCACAACGTCCTTGTTGGGGCCGAAGAAAACGTCGACCCAGGCGTAGGGCGTATTTTCGTGGCTGCGCATGAAAAAGCCCGATCCTAAGGTTTTGATCTTCTTGATGGTTTTCCAGGAATCCATGTCGATGACGCTGACCGCCGCCTCCTTCAGGTGTGGCGTCGCCATCACCGTGCGCCCCTGGTATTCCCAGGTGACGCCCGAGCCGAGATGCGGCATGCCGCCGAGATCCAGATCGGCCACCTTGCGCCGGATGTTCAGGTTGTAAACGGCGCCGGTCTCGCCGTCGCGCGAGGCGCCGATGACCTGGGAGTAATCCTGGCTGAAGAAGAAGTCGTCCAGGTAGTCCTCAAGCCTGATGCGGCGCCGCGCAAAGGGCTGCTTCTCGGCGATGAGGCCCTCGCCCATGCGGTAGTCATGGACGAGGCCCGCATAGACCGGCTTGGCGTCGGGGTCATAAGACATCTCCCATATCTCCTTGAAGTCCTTGAGGGCGACGATGAAGCTCTTTCTCGGCGGCGCGTTGTAGACGGCGCTGATCCTGGACGTGGCGCCCTTGCCGTCGGACGCTTCGATGACCCTGAACAGGGAAAGGTCCGAGGCGTTGAGAACGACGATGGAATGGGGCAGGTAGTTGCCCGCCATCACCCATTTGCCGTCGGAGGACACGGCGATGTTGCGCATGTTTATGCCGGCGCGAATCTCGGCCACCGGCTTGAGCCCGTACAGATCGTACTTGCTGACCCAGCCGTCGCGGGAGCCGAGATAGACGAACCGTCCGTCCGGCGAATACTTGGCGCCGCCGTGCAGGGCGAAGCGCGACTTGAAGCGCCACAAAGGCTCGAAGGAGTCGCCGTCGAGGATGGTGACATGATGGTCGCCGGTCTCCACCACCGTGAATAGGTTCAAGGGGTCGGCCTTGTGCTGGGGCTTGTCGGGAAGGGATGAAAGCGGGTTGTGGATGACATGGGTGGACTTGATTTCCTTTTCCCCCCAGGCGGGCATGGTTTTAAGGGGCGTGTAGATCAGTTTCACCAGGGCGTCAATTTCCTGCTTGGAAATTTTGTCCTTGAAGCCCGGCATCTGGGTGGCGGGGCGGCCGTCGGCGATCACCTCGGCGGCCTTGTCCTTGGGCAGACGGCGCAAGTTCCCGGGCAGCAAGGCCGAGCCCATGGCGCCCAAGCGGTCCGGATTGTGGCACTCGGCGCAATGGACGGCGTACAGCTTGGCGGGGTCGGTGGCTTCCGCCGGGGCGGTGAGGGACAACCCGGCGAGGATAATTAAGGAGAGGACGATTGTTTTTTTCACGAATTCACGAAGCCTTTCGCCGGCGTTTGGATTTCGAGTACGGCGTGATCTTCACACGCTCCCCGGCGCCGGCAGCGCCGATTTCCTGGTCGGTGAGATAGCAGGCCGGATCCTCGGCCCATGGGTCTCCGGTGATTTGCTGGGCGCGCACCCGGGTGTTGCCGCCGCAGATGTCGAAATACCGGCAGGCCCCGCAGCGGCCCTTGATTTGGCGCGGGCGGCGCTTCAAGCCCGCCATCAGGGGATCGGAAACGTCGCTCCAGATGTCGCCGAAGGGGCGCTCCAGCACGTTGCCGATGGTGTAATGCCACCACATGGTGTCGGGATGAACGTTGCCGGCGTTGTCGATGTTGGCGACGTTGACGCCGGAGGCGTTGCCGCCCCACTGGGCCAGCTTGGCGCGCATGTGCTCGGCGGCCTCGGGGAAACGCTCAATGATCCACAAAAGCAGGTAGACGCCGTCGGCGTCGTTGTTGCCGGTGACGAATTCCTTCTCGTTTCCGTCATTAAGGCGTTCCAGGCAGCGCTTAAACAGCATGTCCATGGCGCACCGGGTGGTCTTGAAATAGGCGCCGTCCTTGCGGTTGCGGTTGCCGCGTCCGGCGAAGTTGAGGTGGGAGAAATAGAATCTGTTGATGTTCTCGGAATCCAGCAGGTCGAGAATTTGCTCCAGCTCGCGGGCGTTGTCGTTGGTCATGGTGAAGCGAAGCCCCGTCTTGAGGCCGGCGTCCCGGCAGAGACCGATCCCCTTAAGGGCGGCTTCATAGGCGCCGTCCAGGCGGCGGAACTTGTCGTGAGTCTCGCGGACGCCATCGATGCTGACGCCGACGTAGTCGTAGCCGACGGCGGCAATGTCCTTGATGTTGTCCTCGTTGATCAGGGCGCCGTTGGAGGACAGCGCCGAATAGAACCCCATCTCCTTGGCGCGGCGGGAGATTTCGAAGATGTCGGGGCGCAGCAGGGGCTCGCCGCCCGACAGAATCAGAAACTTGACGCCCGCCGCCTTCAAATCGTCCATCACCTTGAAGATTTCATCGCCTGAAAGCTCGCCGGGGAAGTCCACGTCGGCGGACGTGGTGTAGCAGTGCTTGCAGGTGAGGTTGCAGCGGCGCGTCAGATTCCACACCACCACCGGCCCCGGCGGGTCGATTCGGGGACCGGCGGGGCTAGGCTGGCCGATCTCGCGCAGGAATTGGGTTAAACGAAACATTATTATTCTTTTTTCATGTTGGCAGCCGCAATCCCGTCTTCTTGAGGATGCGGGTGCTGAACAGAACGTCATGGGCGCGCGCGTCCTCGTCCATGACGGCGTTGATCTTGTCGACGCGCTCCAGCACTTGGCCGCGGTCATGGCCGTGAACCATGGCGAACAGGTTGTAGGGCCACTCGGGAGGAAACCTGGGGCGCAGGTAGCAATGGCTGACATAATCCAGATCGCCGATCATGCGGCCCATTTCCAGGACGGATTCGTCGGCAACGTCCCACACCGCCATGCCGTTGCCGAGGTAGCCGAGCGCATAGTGATTGGGGATCACGCCGATGCGGCGGATGACGCCTTGATCCAGCAAGCGGCGCATGCGCACGATCACCTCTTGGGGCTCAAGTCCGACCCGTTTGGCGACGGCGTGGTAGGGGCGGGCCGTCAGGGGCAGTCCCTCCTGGGTGGCCAAGACGATTTGGCGGTCCATATGGTCGATGGCGGGGATGCCGTTCATGCTCCGAAACTCAAGCCGATATAGAACTCTTCGATCTTTGGCATGTTGTACACCTTGAGCCCGGTTTCCTCCTCGATTGCGGCGATTACTTGTTCGATGCGCCCGGGCGCTCCGGTGGCCAGGACGAACCACATGTTGAAGGCGTGATCGCGGGCGTAGTTGTGGGCGACTTCGGGATGGGCGTTGACCTTTTCGGCGACGGCGTCGAAGTCGGCCTCGGGAACCTTCATGGCCGCCAGGGACAAGCCGCCGCCAAGCTTCTCGGCGTGGTACATGGGGCCGAATCGAGTCAGTGCGCCGTCGTCCAGCATCTTTTGGATGCGGGCGATCAGGTCGTCTTCATCCAGGCCCAAGCGCATCCCGGCCTCGGCGAAAGGCTCCTCGCTCAAGGGGAAGCCGCCTTGAAGTCCGTTGATGATGGCCTTGTCGATGTCGTCGAGGCCGGCGCTCATAATGCGCCTCCCGAATTATAGACGGCGCCGCGCTGCTTGAAGCGCCGGCCGCTGAACAGGATTTCCCGGGGCGCATCCTCCAGGCCGCAAGCCCGGGCCAGCTCATCCACCTGGGCCAGCACCGCCTGGCGCTCGCGTCCGTGGATCATGCTGAACAGATTATAGGGCCATTGGGGGGGGCGCCGCTTGCGCCGATAGCACAGGGTGATGAAATCAAAGGTTTTGAAACGTTCGCCTATTTGATCCACGTCTTCATCGGCGATGTCCCACACCACCATGGCGTTGGCCTTGTAGCCCAGTTCGTGGTGACGGACGACGACGCCTAAGCGGCTGATGATCCCAGCCTCCAGCATGCGTTTGAGGGCGGTAATGACGTTCTTTTCGCTGAGTCCGGCGCGCGCGCCGATCTCCCGGAATGGGCGGCGGCACAGGGGAAGGCCCGGCCCCATGGCCGTCACCAATCGTCGGTCGGCGCCGGTCAGCTCCCCAGTCAGCTCCATTGCAAGTCGAACCCCAGATTAAGGCGGTAGCTTTCGAGCATGGGCAGGTCCAGGACCTCCAGCCCGCTTCGGCGCGAAATTTCGGCGATCACCCGGTCGACGCCGTCGCGGTCGGGCGCGGTGATGACGAACCACAGGTTCAGGCGGTGCTCGCGCTCGTAGTTGTGGTTCACTTCCTCGAAGCCGTTGACCAGTTCGGCGATTTCCTCCAGGCGCTCGGGCGGCGCGGCCAAGGCGGCCAGGGTGCTGGCGCCGATGCCGCCCGGGGCGAACGCCGCACCGACGCGGCTGATGATGCCGCTTTCGCTCAAGCCTTCCAAGGCCCCGATGACCTGGTCCTCCTCGGCGTTCAATTGGCGCGCGATCTCGGCGAAGGGGCGCTCGGTCAGGGGAAAGCCTCTCTGAAAGCCGTCGAGAAGGCGTTTTTCAAGTTCGTTCATGGCGCTCGGCGTTAAAGTCCAGTTCGGTGCGCCCGCGAGGTGAAGAAAATGCCGCTGGGCTTGGCCGCCGGCAGCTCCTTGAGAACCTCGAAGCTTTCCGTATCGTAAACCAAGACGCGGTCGATGTCGCGCACCGAAACCCAAATCTCTTCGCCGCGGGGCGTAAACTCCATGTGCATGACGCCCTTGCCCGGCTTCATCTCCTTGATGACGGAACGCGTCGCCGTGTCGATGACCTGGATGACGTCGTTGTTGGGAAAGGCGAAGTTGACCCAGACGTGGCGGCCGTCGGGACGCGCCATGACGAACACCGGCTGGCCGCGGACGGCGACGCTTCCCACCTGCTTCCAGCTGGCGGTGTCGATGATCAGCACCTGATGGCGCCCCACCGC
>CAJXGZ010000048.1 GCA_913053795.1 uncultured Rhodospirillales bacterium
TTGGGTTTCCCCCGGGGGGCCGGACGGGCGGCGGTGGTCGCCGTCAGCGGTTTGGTCTTCCTGGCCGGCGCCGGCATCGCCTTCTATCACGTGGGCGTGGAGCAGCACTGGTGGAAGGCGGCCACGGGATGCGGCGGAACCCTGCCCTCGGAAATCACCCTGGAGCAGATGACCCGGCAACTGACGTCCAAGCCGCCGAAGCCTTGCGACGAGGTGGACTGGACGTTTTTTGGCGTCTCCATGGCCACCTACAACGTCGCCGCCTCGCTGTTTCTGGGGGCCGCCGCGTTGATCGGCGCGAAACGCATAAAAGACCTGTCTTAAAAAGCGTTACTTCGCTTCCTCCAGCATCATCCCTTCTTCGTCCATCCCGGTTGCGGGGGGCGCTTCTGGGGGGACCTCCGGCGCGCCTTCGGTCAGAGCGTCGATCCAGCCCATGATCAAGTCGGACAAGCCGGCCGCCCCGTCGATCGCCGTGGCCAGCGCCGCGAAGAAGGAATCCAAATCCGTGATGTTCAGCAGGCCGATGAGCAAAATCAACGCGCCGCCGCAAGCGAGGAATAAAAGCAATGGCCAATCCGTCATGAAGCAATCCTAGTACTCTGGATCAGACATATACCAAGAGTCCTTGGCATTAGACATCAAAACCGCGAACGGTCCCGCGGCGGGTTTTGGTTTGGGCGCGGCGCCTTTTGGTTTCAAGGCGGCGCTCCTTGGCCCTCAGCGGCGATTTTGTCTTGCGCCGGATCCTGGGCGACAGGGCCGCCTTGCGGATCAGGCGGAGCAAGCGGTCGCGCGCGTCCCGGCGGTTGCTCTCGCGGGTGCGGAAGTTCCTGGCCTCGATGATCAACACGCCGTCCCGGGTCATGCGCCTGCCCGCCAAACGCCGCAAGCGCCGAAACGCGCCGACGCTCAGCGCCGGCGAGTTGGCGGCGTCGAACCTGAGCTGCACGGCGGTGGAGACCTTGTTGACGTTCTGCCCGCCCGGCCCGGAAGCGCGGATGAAGCTTTCGCTGACCTCGTTGTCGTCGATAGAGATGCGTGGCGTGACTCGGATCATGAGAAAAACGGCTTAGGACTGTGGCGGCGGGTGAGGTAGTGTAGCGTCGGCGCTGCCGTATTCAAGAAAGGAAAATTCATGGCGTGGACCGGAATATTATTGTTTGCGGTCTCCGTGATCGGCGGAATCTATTTGGTCGCCAACATGGGCATATTCGATAAACCCAAGGACACTCCGCCCAAGGACGGCGATCAAGGCGGCCCTTAATGCCCGGGCGCGGGATGCTTTCCGGGCTCGTTCTCTTCCAGCCAGTCCTGCCACACCGGCAAGGGGCCGCAACAGTCGGCGGCGCTGCAATGGCTTGTTTTCGTCTCGCAGAAGGTGACGGCGCCGTTTTCGCCGCACTTGACGTCCAGCGTCTCGCCCCAGAAGACGAAGAAAAACAATTTTAGCGCCAACGACTCGGCGGCCATTCTGTCCTTTTGGCTGAATTCGGAACTGCTTTCCAACGCCGCCTTTTGCCGGAGATACCTGAGGGCGCCGCCGGGGCGGCGGACGGAAAGGGCGTCGACGTTGCGCGCGTTCCCCAGCACGCGCACCATCTCGGAAGCGATCATGACTTGCAGATTGAATGCGGTCATCGGGCATTCCTCCACACAAAAAATATGGGAATTATATACTTGACTCCCTTAGACCATAACTGGCTTGCCGTTCTTAATCGCTATTCCGGGAAGAGAGTAAACAGCGGAACCGCGTAGTTTTGTTGCAGGTTTCTTGACGCCGAAGGTATGCGTCCGACCGCCCCCCATGGCCCCCGCGCTACTTTTTTCATACTTCCAATCATCCTTGGATAGGAAAACAACGTCCACGCGCCAGATGATCACAGGCCGTCCGAGCTTATAAGTTTCCGTAGGGTCGACCAAATAGCGCCAGACTACGTACCAGCCTGGGTGATCGTAGTGCGATTGGATAGCCCAAGGCCGCATACTGCCTTTGGACTCTAAGGCGTATTCCGGCGGCGGTTTGAGTCGCCCGCCTAGTGACCAGGTCCGGGAATCTCTGCGCCGCTATGTCTGGGTGCTTGTGCTTCTTATAGGGGCTGAAAGAATGAAGACCCTTGGTGCCGAAAATTCCAACAATGGCGCTAAAGATGTTGGCCTGTTCCAGGTATATATCGACGAGTTCGGAAGTTTCCTTTTCGACATACTCAACGGCCTTTTCGATGTGAATTGGTTTTAGGTCTTTCGGTAGCTCCACCTTCACCCCCAACCGAACTTACCAGCGATAATGCGCCCTTTACCTTCATCTCGGCAAGAGATGGTACAGCCTTCTCGGCGGTTTGGAAATAGGTCTTATCGTGCTCAATTCCTATGCTTGTGTAACCAACAGCCAATGCGGCAGCTATCGTCGACCCAGCCCCCATGAATGGATCGAGGACAACACCCTTTCCCAAAGGCAGCGCTGCACGGACAACTTGCCTCATGAAGGCTTGTGGTTTCAGCGACGGGTGTGGCGCTATTTTCCTTTCCTCGCCTCGTGCAACCGATGACCGGATCACATCAAGGAACGGGCCTTCACCGGACACCCGACGCAAGCCGCCGGTGCTCCACTTGCGGAGATTGTCTTGGACTCGGCCCTCGCACGGCTTACGGAAAAGGCCCCACGGTTCCCAGCCAGAGCGTGGCATCACAGAAACGCCAGTGAACTCCTTGTGGGCGTTCTTTGGGCGGTCGCCGCCACGTAGTGTCTGGACCAGACGGATGATTTCACCACGCTTCTCGAAGCCCGCCTCCATAACTGGGATATAGACGTACTGCGAAAGCAATGGATTGGTTGCGATTATGACATGACCGCCGGGCACTAGAACGCGAATTGCTTGCTTGGCAAACTTCTCAAAAAATGCGCGAAGCGCGGCTATGTCCGTCTCAGTAAGGACCGTGAAGCGAGGGACTGGACTTCTCTTGCAGCCGTCGAATGATGGAGGAACGCGCCAGACCCCACCTCGCCCCTTGCGTAGTTTCGCCTTCTCAATATCCGTGTATTCCTTGAGCCCGTAGGGCGGGTCTGTCACGATTGCGTGGACCGAATTTTCGTCACGTTCTTCAAGCCACGAAAAGGCGTCCGAAAGGTGCAGTGTGTATGAGCCGGCGGATTCCGCGCCCCGTTTCTTGACGCCCTGTTCCGTGGGATTGTAGTTGAGGATGGTATCGGTGATCTTGTTGAGAGCCGTCAGACCGCCACTCATGCCGTCAACTCCTTGTAGGTGATGCGGCACCTGAAGGATGCCGTTACTAAGCTTGCGAGGCGTTTCAAAGCGTGCCTCTTCACGCCGCCGTCATTTAAGCGGAATGTAAACTCATTCACATACCGGGCAAGATGCTTCTCGCTAGCATGATGATAAACGCCATGCAGCCCGCGCTTTAGGACCGCCCAAACGCTCTCAATCCCATTGGTGCTCACGCCATTACGAACATGCTCGCCCAATCCGTGGTTGATGGTCTCATGGCCATAGAAGATGCCGCCAATTCCCTGATAGCCACCGTGCTCATCGGTATAAATCAGGGAGCCCGTCTCGGCATGCTCAAGGATTGCTGCATGAATAGCGCCGGTGTCTGTCCTGGCAATAGGCTTCGCCTTGGTGCGCCCGCCGCGCTCACGCATTCCAATGACGGGGGTTTTGCCAACGGCCCCACGCCCGGCGCGGAGTTTCTTATTGGGATGCTTGTTCTTTTCTTTGCCGCCGATATAGGTTTCGTCAATCTCGACGATGCCGCGCAAAGAAGTGAGGTCGTTGCCGCAAGCCTCACGGATGCGGTGGAACATAAACCAAGCGGTCTTTTGGGTAACACCGATCTCCTTGCTTAATTGAAGGCTCGAAATCCCCTTGCGAGCGGTCATGAGGAAATATATCGCGTAAATCCACTTGTGCAACGGAACGTGAGAGCGACCGAAGATCGTCCCCGTGCGGACTGTAAAATCCTTCTTGCAGGCGTTGCAGCGGTAGAAGCCTGCCTTGCGTGGCGTGATCCGTTTAGCCTCTTCACAAGTGGGGCAAACAATACCATTTGGCCAGCGGCGACTTTCCATATAGGCTCGTGCAGCCTCTTCGTCCGGGTATAGCTTAGAGAGTTCGAAAACGCTGATCGTTGAACGGCTCATGACAGGCTCCCTAATTACTAGGTAGATAACCACCTTATCCGGACAAGGGAGTCAAGTATATAATTCTCAAAAATATGGCCTCCACATAAAAATATGGCGGAAAGGATAGCACGGTTAGCGGTTTCTTGAATGGATATTACCAGTTCCGGCAGCTTCTACGGATCGTCCGGTAGGACTCCCTGGTGTCGATGAGGGCGTTCTCGGCGTCGGCGTTGCGCTGCATTTCCTTGATCAACGGATCGATTTTGATCTTCAGACGATTTTTCACCCTCTCCGTCCCCTCATTTTTCGAAGGCGCGATGAGCGGCTGAAACTGACGGACGGCGATTTCCAACCTCCTTCTCAGAAGCGGCGCGTAGCGTTGCAGGTTTCTCCTATAAAGCGCCACATGGGTTTCTTCATGGGCGCGGATGACGCGGTGCTGGCACGTGCCTAACTTGTGTTTGCGGCCAATGTAGATGGTGAAATCAGGGTAACCGACGCTGGACGCCACGGACTGAGGCGTCGCGCAATAACGGCCGTCCGGCAAGGGATACAGCAGGACGTTGACGCGCATATTGAACTTGAACTCGGCGACGGTGAGTCCCAGCAAGTCCCATTGGCCGCTGGGCGCCGCGGCGCCGGTCCTGCGTTTAATGCGCTTGAGCTCGGCATGGCCGCGGCCGTTGTCGATGGCGACGCTCCCTGAATCCACGCTCATCGTCAGCTTGGCGGGCGGCAGGCCGCTGGGACAGCCGGAAGCGGCGAAAGACGGATGAGCAGGCAGGAGAAGCCCGGCGGCTAAAATGCCCACACATGGGAGCCTGAGCCGCGCCGTCAATTTGTCAATTGAGCGAATAATGGGGAAATCCTACGCGTGCGGACATATGATGTTTTCCTTTTACCGGAGGATATATTAAAGAAGACAACGTTGTTTTCAAACCGTATGCGTTATGATCCCTTTCCACTCGAAACCATCAGCGACCAGGAGTCCGTCCCAATGTCCATGAAGCAAAAAAGCAAGGTCCACGAAGTCAGTCACGCCCATAAACAAGAGCTGGAGTTTAAGGCCGAGGCGCGGCGCAACAAACTGGTCGGCCTATGGGCGGCGGAAAAGATGGGCCTGGAAGGCGATGCGGCGGGGGCCTACGCCACCGAGGTGATCATCTCCGATTTGGAAGAGCCGGGCGTCAACGACGTGGTCAGAAAGGTAATGGCCGACTTCGCCGACAAAAACGTGGCTGTGACCGAAGACCAACTGCGCGAAGAGTTGGAAACTCAACTTAAAATCGCCCGCGGCCAAGTCCAGGCCGAAAACGAATCTTAAATGACCTGAGGGACGGCGCGGCGGGCATGAAATGAGAAAATTCAAGACAATCGACGATCTTGACGTTTCCGGAAAGCGGGTTCTCGTGCGCTGCGACCTCAACGCTCCCATGAAGGACGGCAGGATTACCGACAACACCCGTCTCGTCCGCGCCGCGCCCACCATGAAAGAGCTCATCGACAAGGACGCCACGGTTATCGTCATCTCGCACATGGGCCGCCCCCAAGGGACCTTCGTTGAGTCCATGAGTTTGCGTCCCGTCGCCGAGGAGTTGAGCAAGGTCCTCGACCGCCCGGTGACTTTTATCGAGGATTGCGTCGGAGCCAAGGTGGAATTTGCCCTTTCCTGCATGCCCAAGGGCAATGTGGCCTTGCTGGAGAACCTGCGTTTTCATCCCGGCGAGGAGATGAACGCGGCGGGGTTCGCCGGCGGGCTGGCCGCCTTCGGCGATATTTATGTGGGCGACGCTTTTTCCTGCGCCCACCGCTCCCACGCCTCCATCGAAACCATCGCCCGCCTGCTGCCTTCCGTCGCCGGGCGCCTGATGCAGTCGGAAGTGAGCGCACTGGCCAAGGCGCTCGGCAATCCCCAGCGGCCGGTGGCGGCGCTGGTCGGCGGATCCAAGATTTCAACCAAGTTGGGCGTTCTGGAAAACCTGACCGGCAAGATGAACCTGCTGTTCCTCGGCGGCGGCATGGCCAACACCTTCCTGCACGCCAAGGGATTCAATGTGGGGAAGTCCTTGTGCGAACGCGATATGGCGGACGCCGCGCGCGCCATCATGGAATCGGCCGAGGACAAGGGATGCGAAATCATGCTGCCCAAGGACGCCGTGACGGCCCCGGAATTGATCGCCGGCGCCGAATGCGAAACGACGCCGGTTGAGGACGTCGCCGGCGACGCCATGATTCTGGATGTGGGTCCGGCCACGGTCGGCGAGCTGTCCATGCGTTTGTCGCGCTTCAAAACCGTTGTCTGGAACGGACCTTTGGGCGCCTTCGAGACACCGCCTTTCGACGCCGGCACCAACGCCCGGGCAGTCGCCCGCATGACCGCGAACGACGGCCTCAACAGCATCGCCGGCGGCGGCGACACCTTGGCGGCGCTGGCCAACGCCGGGGCGAGCGGCTCCATGAGCTACGTCTCCACCGCCGGGGGAGCCTTCCTGCAATGGCTTGAGGGCAAGGAGCTGCCCGGCGTCGCCGTCCTTTACGAGTGATCGGCGGCTAAGCTTCGGTCTGCGGCGGCCCTTGAATTTTAGTGACGAGGGTGTCGAGCATTCCCCGCAAATTCTCCGACTGCTCCAACAAATTGTTGGTGATTTCCAGAGCCTCGGCGGAGGAATTGGAGGCGATTTCGGAGGCGACTTGCTTGACCTCCTGGATGATGCCGGCGATGTCCTTTATGTTCCATGCCGCTTGGTTCGTGGCGGCGCGAATGGCGTCGAAACGCTGGCCGATGTCTTCATCGTTGGAAACGGAAATCTCTTGGCCGGAGGCCTTCTTGTAATCGGCCGTCAACACCACAAGGCTGCTGTCGGCGTCCTCTCCGGCGACCCCCGGCGGCGGCGCCAGGAAGTCAGTTTGGCCGACAATGCTGGCCAGAAGGGCGGCCACTTCCTCAACCTTGGCGGTCGCCTCGACAAGCCCCTTAATCATGATGCCGGTCCTTTCGGCTTCATAAGCCGCCGCGGAAACCACTTGGGAGGACTTGGCCAATTGTTGGCTGGCCGTGGTGATTTGTCCAGACAGGGCCTCTTGCGGGATCAACTCCCCAAGCTGCTCGGATGTCTGATCGGAGCGTACGGCGAGGTCCATGGCGGAAGCGGCGGCAACGTCATCGGCCTCCGCCAGCATCGTCAACTCATCAGTGGCTTTTTCCAACTCCGCCTTGGTTGAATCCAGGTCGATGCGCAACAGCGCCGCCTCGATCAACGCCGCCTCGCCCTTGGCCATTTCTTTCTTGGTTTCATCCAACTCAAAGCGCAATTGAGTAATCTCTTGCGCTGCCTCCGAGCCGTCGTCGGCAGAGGACTTCATGGCCTCCATATCTATTCGAAGCTGGCCCGCCTCGGCGGCTGCGGCCTCGCCCTTGGCCAGACCCATCTTGGCTTCCTCAAGCTCACGGCGCAGTTGTTCGACCTCCTTGGCGGCTTCCTGGGCGGCTTCCTGGGCGGCTTCCTGGGCGGCCTTCTGGGCGCTCTCGTTCTCCTGAGACTTCAAGGCGTCCATGTCCGCGCGTAGCTGGCTCACCTCGGCGATTGCGGCCTCGCCCTTCATGACATCCTCGTGCGCGGCCGCCAGATCCTGGCGCAGTTGCTCAATCTCATTGGACGCTTCATCGCCGCCGCCAAGCCCGGACGGCGCCGCTTCCCCTGACTTCAAGGCCTCCAGATCAATACGAAGCTGGGTGGCCTCGGCCATTGCGGCCTCGCCCTTCTTGACCTTTTCGTTGGCCGCCTCCAATTCAGAGTTGAGACGCGCCACATCGCCGGCAGTGTCTTCGCCCCCCATATCCTTATTGCGGGCCAAGTCCTCATTGCGCGAAAGGGCGAAAAACTTGTTCTTCAGCAGGAACAGGGCGCGGGCGATGTCGCCCATCTCGTCCTTATTGCCGAGCGCCGGAAAAAAAATGTTCTCATCTCCCGCGGCCAGTCTCTTGGCCGCTTGGGAAACGTCCCTGACGGGATCCGCGATGGAGCGCATCATGACGAGGCCGAACAGCATGACCGCTATCAATATGGCCGCGCCGCCGGCCGGCAGCGTTATGCGGTAGAGCTTGCGAAGTTGCCGCTCATCATTGCCCATTTTGACAAGATTGCTCTTGGCGAAGGAAGCGAGCCCGTTCACGCTGGGAGCGATATAGGCGAAGATATCATCGAGGCGGCCGACCTCCCTTTTTCGTTTCAGCCTGCTTTTTGCGAATTGAGCGAGATTCCCCTGATAGGCCTTTATCAGGTTCATGATCAGGAGCTTTTTTTCTTCCTTCAACTTGGTTGAAGAGAGAAAAATCGAGAACCCGTCAATGTCCTTGTTAAGCTTCACCAAATCCTTCATGGCGCCGCTTTTAACAAAATCTTTCTCGCTTCCCTTAATGGCCGCTAAGTAATTTTTCAGATGCTTCGTTTTGAATGCGGCGACCCTGGTCTCGATTTCGCGCATGGATTCAACAAGCTTTTTAGAAAAAACGCTGGACTTTCCACTTATTATTTGCGCGGAAACGGTGTTTTGGAACTCCAAAGCGTATTGCGCGAGGCCTTCGTTAATGGTGGTGATGTGCTCCTTAACCGGGGCCGCGGCGGGGTGGGTGTAAAGTGTGTTAAGCACCTCGGAGAGCAGGTTAATGCTCAACTTATGGCTATCGATGTATTTCGCGTTTTTATGCAGAAGGTAGTTTTTTTCATTGATGCGTATTCGCAAGTTGCTTTTCTCAACCGACACCACCAATTCTTCCAGGGCCTTGGCTTGCTCAAGCTGCTTATGGACCGTTGAGAGCCTTTCATCGGCGACGTAAAGCCCCCCGATCGACGCGATCATGGCGAAAACGCCGAAAAGGAAAAAAAGAAGCGCGCGCGTGGAAAGCCGCCCCCAGCCAAGGAAGGTCTTTTCCCCAATTCCATCCAAGCCGGGAACTGGAATATCCGGCTTGAGCCCTTTCCCTTCCTTCATTTCGTCCTCTCTATATTTAACCACAATTCATACCCATGAATCGTCGGCCGTTTATGCCAAACGGAAGGAAGTTAGCCGTTTGAGGCGGAACGCGATTAAGCCGCGACTGAACGCGCATTATAATGAATTCCCAGTTTATTTTGAAAAACTAGTACACGATGACGTACTTTCCCATCCTAAAGAAGAATTTTCTATTTATTTCCGCTTTTGAGAATCCATTAACCTTTGCCGTTTATCATGCGCTTCATGACAAACGCATCGAGCACGATCAGCCAAGCCCTCACCCAATTGAACCACAATTCCGGCAACCTCAGGACAGCCGGCGAGGCCAAGATTCGCGCTCAGACGTTCCAACAGGCAAGCTCGCCGGAGGAAAAAAAAGGCCTCATGCGGCTTAATAACGCCATGGCTTCGGGTCAACCCCTAAACCAGGACGCGCGCCGCGGCTACTACCTGAACATCCGCGTTTGACTTTTCAATAATATGCATCATTTTATGGCCATGATGCGGCGACATTCGATCTTTCTTACATTTATTTTCTTTGCCGGGCTTGCCTCGAACGCCTTGGCCGCCGAGCTTCGGGTTGACGTCAAGAACCTGCGCTCCAGCGACGGAAACGTGCACTTCGCCATCTATTCGGACCCCAAAACCTTTCTCGGCAAGGAAAGCATGGTCAAGGATATTATATTGCCCGTTAAGGACAAAAACGTCGAGGCGGTATTCGGCGGGTTGGAGCCGGGAGAGTACGCCCTGGCGATTTTTCACGACGAAAACGGCAACCGTGAATTCGATCAAGGTCTTTTCGGCATTCCCCTGGAAGGTTACGGCTTCAGCAACGGCGCCGGGATTTTCTTCGGTCCTCCCGACTTCGAGGACGCCGCCGTCAAGGTCAACAAGGGCGATTCAAAAATCTCCATCCCCATGGTCTATTTTTTTGATTAGCCCCTCCGCCAGGTTGTTCCTTGCGGGCCGTCCTCCAGCACGATTCCCTTTTCCGCCAGTTGGCCGCGAATGCGGTCGGACAAGGCGAAGTCCTTGTTGGCGCGGGCCTCTTCGCGCTTTGCGATAAGCGCTTCGATTTCGGTTTCGCCGAGGGACTCAGCGTCCTTGGGTTGCCAGCGGAACCACTCTTCCGGGTCCTGTTGCAACAATCCCAGGGACGCCGCCGCAGATAACAGGCGTCCCTTGGCGAAGGCCTTGGACTTGTCATCGCCAGCCATGTTCAACAAGCCCGCCATTTCATGCAAATGGGAGAGAGCCAGTGGCGTGTTGATGTCGTCGTTCAACGCCTCGATTAATTCAGACGGCGTTTCCACCTGTTCCGCCTCCGCCTCGGCGGCGTTGCGTAGCGCAATGTAAAGCTTGTCCAGTTCCCGCTTTGCTTCCTCGATTCCCGCCTTGGTGAAATCCAGAGGCTTGCGATAATGGGTCTTGAGCAGCGCCAAGCGTATGGCCTCGCCGGGGAATTCCTCCAGCAGTTCATGCACGGTGTAGAAGTTGCCCAGGGACTTGGACATTTTTTCGCCTTCGGCCATCAGGTAGCCGTTGTGCAGCCAGTAGCGCGCGAGGGGCTGGGCGTGGGCGCAGACGCTCTGGGCGATTTCGTTTTCGTGGTGGGGGAAAATCAGGTCCTGGCCGCCGCCGTGAATGTCGAACGTTTTTCCCAGATACTTTGAACTCATGGCCGAGCACTCCAGGTGCCAGCCGGGACGGCAGCGCCCCCACGGGGTGTCCCAGCCGGGAAGGCCGTTCTCGGACGGCTTCCACAAGACGAAGTCGGCGGCATCCTTCTTGTAAGGCGCCACCTCGATTCGCGCCCCGGCGATGATGTCGTCGCGCCTGTTGCGCGACAGCCCGCCGTAATCGTCCCACGAAAGCACGTCGAACAGCACATGGCCCTCGGCCTCATAGGCGTGACCGGCTTCGATCAGCGCCGCGATCAGCGCGATCATCTCGGGAATATGCCGGGTGGCGCGCGGCT
>CAJXGZ010000049.1 GCA_913053795.1 uncultured Rhodospirillales bacterium
ATTTCGCCGTTCTCAAGGCCGGGGGCACGGTGGTCAACTACAATCCCCTCTACGCCAAGCGCGAGATGGCCCGCCAGATCGAGGATTCCGAAACCGCCATCATGGTCACCCTGGATTTGCGCCAGATCTACAGGAAAGTGGCGCCCATGCTGGAGGAAACGGCGTTGGAGAAAATCGTCGTCTGTCCCATGGGCGATATTCTGCCCATGCTGAAAAGCGTCCTGTTCACCGTTTTCAAGCGCAGCAAGGTGGCCGGCATCCCCAGCGACTCGCGCCATTCCACCTTCGCCGAATTGACGGCCTGCGCCGGCAAGGCCGAACCGGCCTCCATCGATCCCGAGAAAGACATCGCCGTGCTGCAATACACCGGCGGCACCACCGGCAAGCCCAAGGGGGCCATGCTCACCCACGCCAATCTGGCGGCCAACGCCTTGCAGGTGCGCCGCTGGTTCCACAGTGCTGAGGCCAAAGGCGTAAAGGTGGGGGGCATGGAGGCCGGGGGAATGGAGGAAGGCGCGGAGCGCATCCTCGGCGCGCTTCCCCTGTTCCATGTGTTCGCCATGACCATGGTCATGAACCTAGGGATTGCCGGCGGCGCTCTGTTGATTCTCTTGCCGCGCTTTCAGATCAAGCAGGTGTTGGCGGCTATCAACGACAAGCGGCCCACCCTGTTCCCCGGCGTTCCCACCATCTACACCGCCGTCAACACCAGCCCCGATCTCGACAAATACGACCTGTCGTCCATCAAATACTGCATTTCAGGCGGCGCGCCGCTGCCCATCGAGGTCAAACGAACCTTCGAGGACTTGACCGGCTGCGTCCTGGTGGAAGGCTACGGCCTCAGCGAAGCCTCGCCGGTGGTCGCCTGCAACCCCATCGACGGCCCCGACAAGGAAGGCTCCATCGGCCTGCCCATGCCGGGGACCATTATCCAAATCCGCGACATGGAGGATCCCCGCAAAGTTCTCGGCGCCGGCGAAAAAGGCGAGGTCTGCGTCTCCGGCCCCCAGGTCATGGCCGGATACTGGAAGCGGCCCGGCGCCACCGCCCAAGACACGGTGGACGGTTATTTACGCACCGGCGACGTCGGCTACATGGACGAAGACGGCTATGTCTTCCTCATCGACCGCATGAAGGATTTGATTTTGTGCGGCGGCTACAACGTCTACCCCCGCGCCGTCGAGGAGGCCGTTCACCTGCACCCGGCGGTCGAGGAGGTGACGGTGATCGGCGTCGCCGACGACTACCGCGGCCAGGCGCCCAAGGCCTTCATCAAGCTGCGCCAGGGCAAGTCCCTGACGCCTGAAGAGCTGCTGGAATTCCTCAAGGACAAACTGTCGCCCATCGAAATGCCCGACCACATCGAATTCCGAAAAAAACTCCCCAAAACCATGATCGGCAAGCTGTCGAAAAAAGAACTGGCCGCCGAGGAGGGGGGGAAATAAAGGGGCGCCGCCCGGCCAAGGGCGAAGCCCTTGGAACCCGAAAAAAGTTGACTGTCCACTTTATCCTTTTGATCAAAATCACGCCGCCACTCCCGCCACTTTCTCCGTCACTCCCGCGAAGGCGGGCGGGAAATAGACGAGCAGCGCTTTGACCGGCTGCTGACCTCGGTCAACGACGCCTCGCGCCACTGCCGCACCGTCTTTTTGATCTTCATGCTGGTGGGCCTTTACATCGCCATCCTGGTGGCCGCCACCACCGACGAGATGATCTTCCTCGAAGGCGCCATCAAGGCGCCGCTGCTCAACATCGACGTGCCGGTCATCCATTTCTTCGTCGCCGCCCCGGCTCTGTTCTTTATCTTCCATTTAAATCTACTGATCCTGCTGGAGATATTGGCCCGCAAAACCCGCGACCTGGACCAGGAGATTGGGACAATCTCAGACGAAGACGAACGCCGCAAACGGCGGAACTTGGTCTTCCCCTTCCCCTTCCCCTTCACCCACATGCGTCTGGGCCACCGGAAGGAAAGTTTCGTCAGCGGCTCTCTCCCTTGCTGACCCTGGTTGATGGCGATGGAGTTTGGTCCTGGCGGCTCGGTGGGGTGATTTATACAGCTCACAAAGATTTGGGATTGATGTTCGCCGCCCGCGCGGATTTCATTCTGCCGGATGGAAGCGTCAAACCATACGACTTGACTCAACGGCGCAAGCGTCAAACATAGCACAGGCGCCGAGGAAACAGGGCAGGCAATCCTTTGATCGTGCGCAAAAAGCACTACATTAGAAGGCGGAGGCTATGGATATGAAAAAAGTGGTTATCGCCGGTTATGTGCGTTCCGCGTTCACTTTCGCCGGCAAGGGGGCGTTTTCCAAGACGCGGCCCGATGAAATGGCGGCCCAGGTGGTCAAGGGTTTGGTCGAGAAGACCGGCGTCCAAGTTGACGATATCGAGGATTTGATGGTCGGCTGCGCTTTTCCGGAAGCCGAGCAGGGGCTCAACGTGGCCCGCCTCATCGGGTTTTTGGCGGGGCTTCCCAAGGGAGTCGCCGGTGTCACCGTTAATCGCTTCTGCGGTTCCTCCATGCAGGCCATTCACATGGCCGCCGGGGCCATCCAAATGAACGCCGGCGAGGCCTTTATCTGCGCCGGGGTGGAGTCCATGAGCCGGGTGCCGATCATGGGCTTCAATCCCATGCCCCATCCGGAGCTGTGCGAAACCTATCCCGCGGCCTACATGTCCATGGGCGAAACCGCCGAGAACGTCGCCGACAAATTCAAAATTTCCCGCGCTGATCAAGAGGAATTCTCCCTGGCCAGCCACCTCAAGGCCGCCGCCGCCCAATCCGAGGGCAAGCTGGCCGATGAGATCGTCGCCATTAACGGGGTGGCCGAGGACGGCTGCATCCGCGCCGAGTCAACCCTGGAGGCCCTGGCCGGGTTGAAGCCCGCCTTCGACGCCGAAGGCTCGGTGACCGCCGGAACCTCCTCGCCCTTGACCGACGGCGCGTCCGCCGTGCTGGTATGCTCCGCCGATTACGCCAAAAATAACGGCCTCACGCCCATCGCCGCCATAAAAAGCATCGCCGTCGCCGGGTGCCTGCCCGAGATCATGGGCATGGGACCCGTCGCCGCCAGCCGCAAGGCCCTGGACAGGGCCGGGCTGTCCGTCGATGACCTGGACGTGATCGAGCTCAACGAAGCCTTCGCTTCGCAAGGCCTGGCCTGCATCCGCGAGCTTAAGATGGACATGGTTAAAATCAATCTGGACGGCGGCGCCATCGCGCTCGGCCATCCGCTCGGGGCCACCGGCGCGCGCATCACCGGCAAGGCGGCGGCGCTGCTCAAGCGCCAGGGCGGAAAATACGCGCTGGCCACCCAGTGCATCGGCGGCGGACAGGGCATCGCCACCATTGTGGAGTCGGTGGAGTGAAAAAAGTCGCGGTCATCGGCGCCGGCGTCATGGGGGCGGGCATAGCCGCCCACATGGCCAATGCGGGCGTTGACGTTGTTCTTTTGGATATCGTTCCCGGCGGCGCCGAAAATCGCAACGCCATCGCCGAGGGCGCCATTCAAAAAATGCTTAAAAGCTCTCCCGCGCCCTTCATGCACAAGCGTAACGCCAAGCGCATCGCCCCCGGCAACACCGAGGACCACCTGGAGATGCTTTCCGATTGCGACTGGATCATCGAGGCGGTGATCGAAAAGCCGGAAATCAAGCGCGCCCTTTATGAAAAAATCGAGGCTGTGCGCAAGGACGGCTCCATCGTCTCGTCCAACACCTCCACCATTCCGCTGTCCGTGCTCACCGAAGGGATGGGCGCGCGCTTCGCCGGGGATTTCCTGATTACCCACTTTTTCAATCCGCCCCGCTACATGCGGCTGCTTGAGTTGGTGGCCGGCGGCAAGACGCGGGCGCAGGCGATCGCGGCGGTCCGTGACTTCGCGGACGCGGCGCTGGGCAAGGGCGTCGTCGCCTGCAAGGATACGCCCGGCTTCATCGGCAACCGCATCGGAACCTTCTGGCTGCAATGCGCCTTTGTCGAAGCCATGGACCAGGGGCTGACCATCGAAGAGGCGGACGCGGTCATGGGCCGGCCCATAGGCGTTCCCAAGACCGGCGTCTTCGCCCTTTTGGATCTGGTGGGGCTGGATTTAATGCCCTTGATCCTTAGCTCCATGGCTAAGGCGCTGCCCCAGGAGGACGCCTTTCAGTGGATTTACCGCGAGCCCGAGATGATCCACGCCATGGTCGCCGACGGCTATACGGGGCGAAAAGGCAAGGGCGGCTTTTACCGGTTGGACAAATCGTCGGGAAAAAAAGTCAAACAGGCCCGCGATCTCAGGACCGGCGGCTACGCCGACGCCGCCAGGCCCAAGCTGGACAGCGTCCGCGCCGCCAAAAAGGGCGGCCCCCGCGCATTGGTCGAACATCCAGATAAGGGCGGGCGCTACGCCTGGTCGGTATTGTCCCGGACCTTGAGCTACGCCGCCGAAATCGCTCCTGAAATCGCCGATGACATCGCCGCCGTCGATGAGGCCATGAAGCTCGGCTACAACTGGAAATTCGGCCCCTTCGAGCTTTTGGACAAGCTGGACCCGGCCTGGTTCGCCGAAAAACTTCAAGCCGGCGGCTTGCCTGTCCCTGAACTGCTGAAGACGGTGGGCGACGTGACTTTTTACCGCGTCCATAACGGAAAGCTTCAATATATGGACTTTGGCGGCGGCTATAAGGACGTGGTCCGGGCCGACGGCGTGCTGCTGCTGTCAGACGTCAAGCGGGCCTCGGCGCCGCTGGCCAACAACCGCTCCGCCAGCCTTTGGGACATTGGCGACGGCGTCGCCTGCCTTGAGTTCCATTCCAAGATGAATTCCCTCAACCCCTTTATTCTGGGCATGGTGGATTTGACCGTGGGATTGCTACCCGATCGCGGCTTCAAGGCGCTGGTCATCCATAACGAGGCGGCGAATTTCTCCGTCGGCGCCAACATCATGCTGCTTCAGATCGCCGCCAAGATAAGGTGTTGGCCTTTTATCCGGTGGATGCTGAAACGCGGGCAATACGCCTTCAAGGCCATGAAACACGCGCCCTTCCCGGTGGTCGGCGCGCCCTCGGGGCTGGCGCTTGGCGGCGGCTGCGAGGTTCTTCTCCATTGCGACGCCATCCAGGCCCATGGCGAGACCTACACGGGGCTGGTGGAGGCCGGCGTCGGCATCGTTCCCGGATGGGGCGGCTGCAAGGAAATGCTGGCCCGCTGGAGCCAAGCCGAGGACGCTCCCCGCGGCCCCATGCCGCCGGTGATGAAAACCTTCGAGACCATCGCCATGGCCAAGGTCTCCATCTCCGCCGATGACGCCAGGGACCTCAAGTTCCTGCGCCCCGGCGACGGCGTCACCATGAACAGGGACAGGGTTCTTTTCGACGCCAAAAAGAAAGCGCTGGAGCTAGCCGGCGGCTATGTTCCGCCCGGGCCGGTCGAATTGAACCTGCCGGGGGCGACGGCGCGCGCGGGCCTTGAAATGGCGGTGCGCGGCTTCGTCAAAAAAGGCGCCGCCACCCCCCATGACGCAGCGGTCGGCAGGGAACTGGCCCGGGTGTTGTCGGGCGGCGGCGCCGACTTTACTGATCCCGTTTCCGAAGACCGCGTTTTAGAGCTGGAGCGGGACGCCATCGTCAACCTCGTCAAGACTCCCCAAACCCGGGATCGAATCTCCCACATGTTGAAAACCGGAAAACCGCTTCGCAACTGAGCGGCTTTAGGAGGCGCGCCATGACCATGTTTCTTCTTTCCCTCGCGTTTGTGGCGTTTGTGCTGCTGGTCTTTTTGGGGCGCGCCTATTGGGGCTGGGTCATCGCCTTGGCCCTTGGGCGTGGAAAGTCCGAACGCCTTCGCCGTCACCGCCGGGATATCGGCGCTTTTCGCCGTGCTTTTCGGCCTTCCCCTGATTCGCGCCCGTGTTGTCAGCGCCCCGGCCTTAGGTTTGGTGCGGGCGGTTCTGCCCTCCATGAGCGACACCGAGCGCGCGGCCCTGGAGGCGGGCACGGTGTGGTGGGACGGCGATCTGTTTTCCGGCGCCCCCAGATGGCGAAACCTGCTCGATTTCACACCCCAGCCTTTGAGCGACGAGGAGCAAGCCTTTCTCGACGGGCCGGTGGAGGACTTCTGCAAGTTGCTGGACGATTGGAAGATCGCCCAGGACCGCGGCCTGCCGCCCGAAGCCTGGGACTTCATCCGCAAGAATCGCATGTTCGGCATGATCATCCCCAAGAAATACGGCGGCCACGGCTTTTCCGCCATCGCCCATTCCGCCGTCATCACCAAGATTGCAAGCCGCAGCATTAGCGCCGCCGTCACCGTCATGGTGCCCAACTCTCTCGGGGCCGGGGAGCTGATCATCCACTACGGAACCGACGAGCAGAAAACCCACTACCTTCCCCGCCTCGCCGCCGCCGAAGACATTCCCTGCTTCGCCTTGACCGAACCGGGGGCGGGCAGCGACGCCGCCAACGGAACCAGCCAAGGGATCGTCGTCAAAGGCCAATACAAGGGCGGGGAGGTCTTAGGGCTGAAGCTCACTTTCGAGAAGCGCTACATCACGCTGGCCCCGGTGGCGACGTTGATCGGGCTCGCTTTCAAAGTCCTTGACCCCGACGGCCTGTTGGGGGGCGAGGCGGATCTCGGCATCACCTGCGCCTTGCTGCCGAGGGACATCGACGGCATGGAGATCGGGCGGCGTCATGATCCCATGGGCGTTCCTTTCCTCAACGGCCCCATCTTCGGCCATGACGTCTTTATCCCCCTTGATTTCGTCATCGGCGGCAAGGACGGCGTCGGCCAAGGCTGGCGCATGTTGATGGAGTCCCTGGCCGCGGGACGCTCCATTTCCTTGCCGGCGCTGTCGGTCGGCGCGGTCGAGCTGTCGGCGCGGGTGGCCGGCTCCTACGCCGCCGTGCGCGAGCAATTCGGTCTTCCCATCGGCAAGTTCGAGGGCGTGCAGGAGGCCTTGGCCCGCATCGGCGGCTACGCCTATTTCATGAACGCGGCCCGGGTGTTGACGGCGGGCGCGGTGGACGCCGGCGAACGCCCGGGCGTGCCGTCGGCCATCGTCAAGGCGTACCTGACCGATGGCATGCGCCACCGCTTGAACGACGCCATGGATATTCGCGCCGGCGCCGCCATCTGCCGCGGCCCCCGCAATATTCTGGGGCGGGGGTATCTCGGCGTTCCCATCGCCATCACCGTCGAGGGGGCCAATATCCTGACCCGCTCCTTGATCACCTTCGGGCAAGGGGCCATCCGCTGCCACCCCTTCGTGCGCGAGGAAATGGAGTCCATCATGTCCGGCGACGTCCGCCGTTTCGACGCCGCCTTTTTCGGCCACGTCAACCATGTGGCGCGGAACGGCGCGCGGGCCGTGATCATGGGCATTTTCGGCGGCGGCGTTATCGGAAGGGAGAGCAGTCCCGTTTCGGGATTCGAGTCTCGCTATTACAAAGACCTGACCCGCCTCAGTTCCGCCTTCGCCTTTGTCGCCGACATGCTCTTGATGGCCCTTGGCGGCGGCCTCAAGCGCCGCGAGATGCTGAGCGGGCGCATGGCCGACGTTCTGGCCTGGATGTATCTGGCCAGCGCCGCCTTGAAGCGGTTCCACGACGAAGGGCGCGACGCCGTCATGTCGCCCATGCTCAAATGGTCGGCGGAGCACGCGCTTTGGAATGGCGAACAAGCGCTTTTGGGGGCCATAGAGAACGTTCCGGGCGCCCCGCTGCGCTGGTTTCTGAAGCGGATCGCCTTTCCCCTCGGCGGCCGCCATCGCCCGCCCAAGGACGGCGACGCCATCGCAGTGGCGGAAGCCCTGACGGCGGGCGGCCCCGCCCAGGACCGCCTGACCGCCGATATCCATATTCCGCCCAAGGACTCGCCCGGCCTTGGGCTTCTGGAGGCGGCGGCGGAGCTGGCCCGCCAAGCCCGTCCGGCGCGGGACAAGATCAAAGCGGCGACGCGCAAGGGGGCGTTGGAAAAGGCGCCGGCCGGCACCCTCAACCAGCGCGCCGCCGAGGCCGGCGTCATCGGCGCGGACGACCTGGAGCTCATCGAGAAGTCCCAGGCCCTGACCACGGAGGTCATCCAGGTGGACGTCTTCGACGAGGACGAATACCTCGCCCTGAAGGGGTGATGCTGGACTAAATTGACCTAAATTGGCCAAAATGGTAAAATAAAGCGTGTCGATTATTTCTGTGGCGACAGCGACTTACGTTCCCCTTAACGTCCGCAACGCGGCGCCGGTTTCGGTTGCGCCTAGCTCTGAAACCAAGGGGCCTGACGCCGGAAACGCCACGGTTTCCTCCCCTCCAAACGCGCCCGCGGCCCCTCCGGCCATCACCCCCAGTTCGGTGGACGCCGCCACCCTTTTGGCGGCCCAGGAGGCGATGGACGCCAGGGGGCTGACCAAGGAGGAAGCGGAACAAGTCTCGGAGCTCAAGAGTGAGGACGGCAAGGTCAGGCGCCACGAGCGCGCCCACGCCACCGCCGCCGGGCCTTACGGCGGCATGCCGCAATTTGAATTCGTGCAGGGGCCTGACGGCAAATACTACGCGGTTTCAGGCGAAGTCAAAATTGACGCCAGCCCGGGAAAGGACCCCGCCACCACCATCCAAAAAATGGAGGTCATCATTCGCGCCGCCCTGGCCCCGGTCGATCCTTCGGCCCAGGACAGGGCCGTCGCCACACAGGCCAAGCAACTGCTGGCCCAGGCGCAAGCGGAATTGACAAAGGAAAAGCTAAACGAACAAACGGGCCAAGAGGACTTCTTGTTCAAGAGCAAGGGCTTGAGCCTGACCAACATCCTTGACGCCTATGCGCAGGCGGCAAAGACCCTGGCCAAACCTACCGCGCCTCAGAACGCTTTTGGATTGACAGCTTAACCCCTGAGGACGCCGCCCGTGGCTTTTTCGACGCCGGCGATGATTTTTTTCGCCACGGCCTCGATGTCGGCGTCGGTGAGGGTCTTTTCCACCGGTTGCAGGATGACGTTTACGCCTAAGGATTTTTTGCCGCCGCCCAGGGCGCCGCCGGAGAACACGTCGAACACGCTGACCTCGGCGATGAGGACCTTATCGGCGCTTTTGGCGGCGCGCATGAGATCGGCGGCGGCGACGTCTTCATCCACCACGAAGGAGAAGTCGCGTCCCACCGGTTGCAAGGGCGGCAACTTCAAGTGAGGCCTGGCGGCGCTCTTTTTGGCCTTGGGCCTGGGCAGATTATCCAGGTAAACCTCGAATCCGGCCATCGGTCCCTTGACGCCCATTTTTAAAAGCGCCTTGGGGTGGATTTCTCCGAAGACCGCCAACACCGTTTTGGGACCCAGGCTCAAGGTTCCCGAGCGTCCGGGGTGATACCAGGATGGCGCGCTTGCCGTGATTTGCGTTTTTTCCGGCGCCACGCCCAGGGCCTCCAGCACCGCCAGGGCGTCGGCCTTGGCGTCGAAGGCGTCGACGGGACGCGGCGGCTCGGCCCAGTTGCGCCGTCCCGTCCGGCCTGAGCGCACGCCCGTGGCGGCCATGGCCTGATCGTCCTCTCCGTCGCCCGCGTACTGGGGACCGACCTCGAACAGGGCGGCGTCGGTCAGACCCTTGTCGGCGTTACGTCCCGAGGCGGCGATCAAGTTGGGCAGGATGGACGGCCGCATGACGTCCAAATCGCTGCTGATGGGGTTGACCAGACGCACGGAGTCCGACACGCCGCCGAACAATTCGGCTTGGCCCGAGGACATGAAGGAAAGGGTGACCGCCTCCATCAGTCCGCGCCCCGCCAATGTGCGCCGGGCTGCGCCACGGCGGCGTTGCTCGGAATTTTGGGCCGGTTGGGGCAAGGGGTCTTGGCGTGTCATGGGAACCGTTGGAATTTTGTGATAGCCGTGGATGCGCGCCACTTCCTCCACCAGATCGGCCTCGCCCAACATGCCGCCGCGCCAAGAGGGGACTCTGACGCGGAATTTTTTTCCATCCTTTTCCAGGGAAAAGCCGAGCGCTTCGAGAATCCGCGTCATCTCGCCCATGGGGACGGCGACGCCGCACAGCTCCTTGACCCGCTCCGGGCGGAACGAGATGTGGCTGCTCCATTTGGGTTCGGCGCCGGCGACCGTCAACTCGGACGCCTCGCCGCCGCAGAGATCGAGAACCAGGCGGGTGGCGATCTCCATGCCGTCGATGAGGAAAGCCGGATCGACGCCGCGCTCGAAACGGAAGCGGGCGTCGGAAATCACATTGAGGGCGCGCCCAGTGGCCGCCGTGCGCACCGGATCGAAGTAGGCGGACTCGATAAACACGCTGGTGGTCTCGGCCGTGCATCCCGTCCGTGCTCCGCCGATGACGCCGCCGAGGGCTTCGGCTTCTTTTTCATCTAAACCAACGCCTGCCACTTGTGGATCGGTAAATACCACCCATGGCAAAGCGGAGTAATCAGCTTTATTATTTTCTCCATTAAAAGCATTTAAAACTGCATTTTTCCCTTCAACTGCTGCGGTATAAACAAAAGCAGGCGTATCGGTACAATCTCCAGCTGCAAAAATATTAGTCTTATTGGTTTCTTGTTTGTTATTTACTTTAATGTGTCCTTTTTCAGTAATTTCAACTCCTGCATTCTCAATACTCATTTTAAAAGTATTTGGCTTAATTCCTGTTGCCACAACTAGGTGTCCTTTTTCTATTAATTCAACAGTATTTCCATTGGCGTCTTTGGCATGAATTAAAATATCGTTGCCTTGTTT